>CADCVT010000165.1 GCA_902806215.1 uncultured Solirubrobacteraceae bacterium
AGGCGGCGAGTCGTTCGAGTCGCCGCCCCTTGCCGAGGGCCGGCGCCGGCGTGCGCGCAACGAGGTCGAGGTCGGCGCCGGGCTCGCCGAGACGCTCGGCCTGCGGCCGGGCTCGACGCTCGCGGTCGCGCTGCCGACCGGCGCGGAGCTCCGCCTGCGGGTCGCCGGCGTCGTCCGCGCGCTCGAGAACGACGGGCGCGTCGCCTACGCGCGCTCGGAGCCGCTCGCCGACCTCGGTGCGCTCAACGCGCCGCAGGTCGCCGTCCGGCTGGAGCGCGGCGCCGACCGTGCCGCGGTCTCGCGCGGGCTGCGCGACCTCGGCGCCCGCGCCAGCGAGGCGACCGCCGCGACGACGCGCGACCAGGCGTTCCTCGGCGTGCTGGCCACCGTCCTGCGGGTCGTCGCGCTCACCGTCGCGCTCGTGTGCCTCATCGTGCTCGCCCAGGCGCTCGTCCTCACCGCCCGCGAGCGGCGCCTGACGTTGTCGCTGCTGCGGACCGCCGGCGGCGGCCGGGCGGCCCTCGCGCGCGTGCTCGGGGGCGCGTGCGCGGCGGTGCTCGTGCCCGCCGCCATCCTCGGCGTCGCGCTCGAGTGGCTCGTGCTCGGACCGCTCGTGGCGTCGCTCGCCGCGGGCTACGCCGGGCTGTCGCTCGCGCCCGAGGCCGGGCACCTGCTGCTCGCGGCGGGCGGGCTGGCCGTACTCGGCGCGGTGGCGGTCGCGTTCGTCGGGCAGCGGATCCAGTCCGAGCCCGTCGTCGCCGGCCTGCGGGAGGAGGCGTGAGGCGCGCGCTCGGTGCGCTGCTCGCCGCCGCCGCGCTGGCCGGATGCGGCATCGACCTCGACGACGATCAGGAGCCGCCCGGCTCGACGCTGCGGGCGACGATCGTCGACACCGACGGCAACGGCGAGCTGGGGGGCGGCGGCGGCCGGCGGATGGTCGAGCGAACGGACCTCGCGCCGCGCGGGAACGCGCCGCGCGAGGCCGCCCGCATCGGCCACCTGACCGACACGCACGTGCGCGACGAGGAGTCGCCCGCACGGGTGCCGTTCCTCGACCGCCTCGGCGACCCGGTGACCTCGACGTTCCGCCCGCACGAGGCGCTCAGCACGCAGGTGCTCGCCGCCGCCGTCCGCGCGTTCAACACCGAGGCGCCGCAGGGCGTGATCCTGAGCGGAGACCTCATCGACAGCGCCCAGCGCAACGAGCTCTTCGTGTTCAGCGACGTGATCCGCGGCGGCCGCATCGAGCCCGACAGCGGCGGCGAGGGGTACCGAGGCGTGCAGCAGGCGTCGAACCCCGACGGGCAGTTCTACCGGCCGGCGCTCGACGCGCCGCGCATCCCGTCGCTCCTCGCACGCGCCCAGCGGCCGTTCGTCTCCCCCGGGCTCCGCGCGCCCTGGTGGCCTGCCGTCGGCAACCACGACCTCATGGTCCAGGGCGAGCTCCCCCCGTCGCCGGCGACGCGCGCGATCGCGACCGGCGACGAGATGGTGCAGACGTTCGACCCGTCGCTCGCCGACCGGCTCGAGGGCATCGAGGGCAGCGGCGGTGGCGACTCACCCGACCTCAGGGACATCCCCCGCGCCGAGATCGAGGAGCTGCTCGGCCGCGGCCTCCCGGGCCCGACGGTCCGCGTCCCCGCCGACCCCGAGCGCGCGCACCGCGAGCCCGCGGCGATGGTGCGCCAGTTCCGCATGTGGTCGCAGGTCTCCGGCGACGGCGACCGCCTGAACTACAACGTCGACGTCAGCCCAGGCCTACGCCTCGTGGTGCTCGACAGCGTCGACCGCGCCGGCGGCGCGCGGGGCGCCATCACCGCGACGGAGGTCACCTTCCTGCGCAGCCAGCTCGCGAACGCCGGCGACCGTGCGATCGTCGTCGTCAGCCATCACGGCCTGCACCGCGCTCGCGGCGGCGACCGCGCGCTGCGCCTGCTCGGCCGCGATGCGAACGTCGTCGCCGAGCTGCACGGCGACACGCACCGCCACGAGATCCGCCCCGTCCGGACGAGCGCCGGAGGCTTCTGGCGGATCAGCACCTCGTCGCTGGCCGACTGGCCGCAGCAGGGGCGCATGCTGCGGCTCGTCACCGGCCCGAACGGGGACCGCGCGATCGAGACGTGGGTCGTCGACCACACCGGCGGGCCCGGCGGCGCGGACCTGCCGGGTGCGGCACGCCGGCTCTCCTACCTCGACGCCCAGGGCGGGCGGCCGCAACGCTTCGCGGGGACGCCGGCCGACCGCAACGCACGGCTGTGGCTCCCCCGCCGGGCGGGGTGAGCTCCTAGCGGCGCGGCGGCTCGCCCTCGAGCACGCGCTCGAGGCGCTCGAGCGCGTCGGCGAGCCGCTGCGCGGTGACCTCGGTCGCGGTGGCGAGTCGCTCGGCCCAGGCGTCGCTCGCCGGCAGTTGGCGCCCTTCGAGCGTCACCCGGGTGCCGTGGCGGTCGGGCTCGAGGCGCAGCTCGGTCCACGAGCCCGCGTGCCGCGGGTCCTCGGGGGCCTGGCCGTCGAGGGTCTCCCCCAGGTCGCGCCAGCGCACGACGGCCTGCGGCTCCCAGACCTCGCAGACCCGCTCGATCTCGAAGCGACGGCCGTCGGTCCACGGCCCGCTGACGACGTGACGCAGGCCGGCGCCGGGGTGGCCCGACGTCGATGAGCGCTCGACGCCCCACATCCACTCGGCGAAGCGGCCGGCGTCGGCGGCGATCGGCCACACGACGCCCGGGTCGAACCCGATGACGCGCTCGGCCGAGAAGCGGACGATCTCGTCGCGGCCGCGCGCGAACAGCGGCCGCAGGTCGTCGAGCCGGTCGTACAGCCACCACAGGTAGCGCTCCGTGCCGCGCTCGCGCAGCGGGTGGAGCTCCTCGTGGTCGGGGTCGGCGACGAACGCGTCGAACGCCTCGCGCGACGGCCACTCGACGAGGACCATGACCTGGCGTGGGTCGGTGTCGCCGCCCGTCGCGGCGCCGGCCAGCAGCCCGAGCGCGACGACGCTCCCGCCGTGCTTGCCCACCGCGTCGACCGACCGCTTGGAGTACTGGCGGTAGTCGTCGTTGGCGGCGAGGTCGAAGAGGTTGAGGGCGAAGACGGTCACGCGCAGAGCATGACCGGTCCGCCGAAAGACGTTCCACGGTGAAACAGATGGGGTCTGACCCCTTCTGTTTCACCGGGAGAAACGGCTAGGCCGCGCGGGCCAGGCGGAAGGCGAAGCCGTGGCTCCGCTCGGGGCGCGGGCCGGCGACCTGGGCGGCGCGCTCTCGCAGGAGCGCGACGAGGTCCGTGGTCGGGCGGAACGGGTCGGCGATGGCGTTGCCGCCGTCGAGCGGCACGGCCGCGCGGAGCTCGCCGCCGACCTCGGCGACGATCACGTCGCCCTTGGGGGCGTGCTGCGAGTCCAGCGCCGCGAGGCGCTCGATGGTGGGTGCGTCGGCGGGTCCGGCGACCCGCATGGTGAGCTGCTGATCCACCGTGGTGAGGAGGTCCTGGTTGCGCATCGTCGCCCTCCCTTCGTTTTGATTTCTGTGGCGTCCTGATGTGCAAGATGTAATATACCACACATCGCACACGTCGAACAAGGCTATGACACACTGTGCGCACACGCACATGAGTCCCCTCCCGACCGACACCGCCGAGCTCTCTCGCGCCTCCGCGCGCGAGCGCATCTACGAGGAGCTCAAGCGCTGGATCGTCGAGGGCACGCTCGAGCCCGACGAGCAGCTCAAGGACACGGAGCTGGCCGAGGTCTTCGGCGTCAGCCGCACCCCGGTGCGCGAGGCGCTGCGCCAGCTCGAGGACGAGCGGCTCGTCACCACCGCGCGCAACCGCTGGACGAAGGTCGCGCCGCTCGACCTCAGCGAGCCGAGCCGGCTCG
>CADCVT010000166.1 GCA_902806215.1 uncultured Solirubrobacteraceae bacterium
CGATGCAATGCTGCATTGCGCGAGAAGCGACGACGACCGACGCCGCCTTGGCCCTCTTGACGGTGATCACAAAAACGGTCTAGAACTGGTTGGTGCTGATCCGAAGGTCGGCAGAGCCGACGGACCGGGCGTGCTTTGATCGGCGCCTTCCTCCGGCCCGACGCCCTGTCTCGCCTACCGCGCCCGCCAGAGGGTCTGCGCTGCGTAGACGGCGCTCAGGAAGAGCGCGGACAGGGCGGCGACTCCTTCTCGTGTGATGTCGGTGTGCCACGAGCAGGTGCTCGGGTGGAGCATCGAGAGGAGGCTTGAGCAGTCCTGTCGCAGCTGCGGTGGCAGGACGGTGATCGCGACCGCTAGTGCTACGAGCATGAACGCGATGGCTCTTGCCGTTCGTCGCGGCAGCCTCACGCGTATTGGATCACGCCTCGGGCGGAGCGGGAGGACTGTTGGCATGCGGATGCCGACGCCGGGCATCAGCGGCACGAGGCCGGACGGAGCCTCTGCCGCGCGGCCCCACGGTTCGGTCGGCACGGCCGCCGCTCCCGACGGATCGCGCCGGAGCTGGGCGAGCATCACCACGATCGCTGCGCTGCTCACGCCTCCGAACGCCGTGCTGGAACCCGCACCGAGCGCCGCGGTCACGGCGAGCAGGGCCAGCGTGACGTTCAGGGCGGAGCGGAGACGGACCAGCGCCATGGCTGCACGGTCGCACGGCCGACCGCTGTTGTCCATGCTGAGCGGTCGCTCGTGACCGAGACCGCCGGCTCGATCAGGCGGCGATATCGGCGCGGCGGCGAACACCCCTTCGGCGTCGGGCGAGTGAGCCCCCACGCGCCGTCATCCGCGCGGTCGTAGATGACGAGGTAGTCCTTCATCGCAGATCCTCCAGGGCGAAGCCGCACTCCCAGAGTGGGAAGAGCGCCTCTGCGAGGAGGTGAGCGAGGTTGACCCGCTCGTAGCGGTGCGGGGGCCGGAACGCGAACGCGGTGGCGTCGGCGCTCAGATGGAGGTACGTCAGTGTCGCGACACTGCGCGCTTGGCCGACCGGGCGGGCTCCCCCGGCCGCCGCGCCGAGCGGACACCGCACGACAAGGGTCTGGAGCAGTGCCCCCGCGTGACGACGCGCAAGAAGCACCGCAGGCGCGAACGGGCGGTAGACGGCATCGAGTGCGGCTGCTGCCTGTTCGACGTCTTCGGCGTGGTCGCGGTGCTCTCGGTGCTGGCGATCGGGCGCGGCCGGGCACGGGCGGCTACCTAGCACCCCCGACAGACTTTCCCGTCGCGGCGGGCACTGATCGGCCGTCAGCGACGAGCGGCCAGGTACGGTCCGCGCAGCGTGACTGGTGATCGGGAGCGAACGCGCGTCTTGGCCGGTCGCGATGGCGCGCTCGCCGCGATCGACGACCTGGTCGCCTCGCCCGAGCCTCGCTGGCTGCTCCTCGAAGGCCCGCCGGGCTGCGGCGCCTCCACCCTGCTCGCGGTCGCGCAGCGACGCGCAAGCGAGGCCGGTCGCCAGCTCGTGTGCATCGAGGACGCCCAGCGGCTCGACGAGAACACCGTCGGCGGGATCCCGCCGGAGGCCTCTGTCGTCGCCGCGGTCCGCCTCGGCGCGGAGCCCGCCGCCGGCGCGGCGCTGACCGCGATCGCCGCCCGCACCTCGACCACGACGGTCGCGCTCGAGCCGCTGACCACCGACGACGTCAAGACTGTCCTCGGACGCGATGACCAAGCCGCAGAATGCACCGAGCTCACCGGCGGCAACGCGCTGCTCACTGCGCGCCTAGCCGAGGCGCTCGAGCAGCACCCGGATCTCGAGACGTGCACGGAGGAGCTCAGCGACTGGATCGCCCGCTACTGGACGGCCGAGCTCCTGCGCCTGCCGCCGGCCGCGAAGCCGCTCGTCGACGCGCTGCTCGTCGCGGGCGACCCCGCGCCGCTGTGGCTGGCGGCCGAGGTCGCGAAGCTCGACCGCGACAACGCCGCGCCCGCCGCCGACGCGCTCGTCCTCGCCGGGCTGCTCGCAACCGCGGACCCGGCCCGCCGCCGAATGCCGCTCGTCTGGCAGGCGCTGCAAGCAGCTGCCGCGGGCGCGGTCCACGACGGAGCCCATCGCCGAGCGGCACAGCTGCTTGCCCAGACCGAGGACGGCCTCGAAAGAGCCGCCGAGCACCTGACGAAGATCCCGCCGGTCGGCGAGCCGTGGGCGGCGACGGTCCTGCGCGACGCGGCACGCGAGGCCGCGGAGACCGACGGCGGACGCTGCACGGCCTGGCTGGAGCGCGCGCTCAAGGAGCCCGTCGAGCCGCAGACGCGCGCCGAGGACCTGCTCGACCTCGCCGCCGCGCACGAGCGCTCCGGGACCGACGGCGCCGGCGACGCCTACCGGCAGGCGCTGCGCCTGGTCCCCGAGGCCGGGCGCCGGCGCGTCCACCTCCTTCTCGGCCGCCACCTGTTCGGGTGCGGCGACTACCGCGCGTCCGCGCTCGAGCTCGACCGCGCGCTGGCGCTCGACGGCCCGGGCGACGAGCTGCGCATCGAGCTCTTGAGCGCGTACGTCGCGGCCGCGCGCTTCGACCGGACGCTCGACGACGCGGCGGCAC
>CADCVT010000167.1 GCA_902806215.1 uncultured Solirubrobacteraceae bacterium
CCGTCCACTCTCCCGCGACGGCCGTCCCGGCGAACGCCATCGAGACGACGACCATGGTCGCGAAGAGCAGTAAAAGACGGACCATGAAGGTCAGCGTAGTTCACGCAGACCCGATGTACCAGCACTTCGTAGATCGGCCGAAACCCTCAAGCAGGGGTCTGACCCTTTTTGGAGGGTTGACGCTCAGTCAGGCGACGGCGCGCAGGCGACGTTGGCCCGGCTCGGGCTCGTCGGCCTGGACCTGCGGGGCGGGGCGGTCGCCGAGTCGCCAGACGCTGCGCATCGCGCGCAGCAGCAGGACGGTGACCGACAGGAGGATCGCCAGGACGAGCCCGGCGACGCCGTACTCGGTGGGCGACGCGGACGCCTTGGGCGGCGCCTCGTCGAGCGCGGCGGCGACCGCGCGCGGAGTCGGTGTGCGGTACATCGGCGTCTTGGCGAAGTTCGACCGGGCGAGCTCGAACGCGGGCTTGGGCGCGCCGTCGGCGTAGTGGAGCAGGCCCTTGTTGTGGATCGGGTCGCGCTCGGCGTCGGTGATGTCCGTGCGCTTCGCGCCGCCGTCCCAGTCGGGCTTCACGGCGAACTCCCGCAGCGTCCAGTAGATGGCGCCCGACAGGAAGTCGCGCTCCTCGATGATGTCGAGGTAGGACCGCAGGAAGCGCCGCTGGAACTCGTAGCTCTCCTTGACGTTCGCCGGGCCGTCCATCGTGGCCTCGGCGCCGAACTCGGTCATCACGAGCGCCTGGTCGAAGTACTGCTTGTGCGCGCGGTCGAGGAACGGCTCGAGGTCGTTGAGGTTCCCCGTCTCGTGGTTCTTGTCGCCGGCGTACCAGCCGAAGTAGCTGTTGAGCCCGAGGAGCGAGAACGTCGCGTACGTGCTCTGGCGCGGGAACCCGGGCCACGCCAGGATGTCCACGGAGGTCGGGACCGTCGGATCGAGCTGCTCGGTGATCGCCTTGGCGCGCAGCAGGAACTCGCGCGTCGTCGGGTTCTCGTCGGGCGTCGGCGACAGCTCGTTGGCGACCGAGTGCGTGAGCACCGACGGGTGCCGGCGCGCCTCCGTGACCGTGCGGCGGACGACGCCGAGCTCGCGCTCCAGGCCCGCCTTCGTGCGCAGCTGGACGTCGCGGTGGTAGACCGGCGCCTGGCTCCAGACGAGGATGCCCTCCTCGTCGAGCCGGTCGAGCAGCCGGTCGTCGAGCAGGTAGTGCGCGCGGGTGACGTTCGCGTTGAGCGCCTTGAGGTCCGAGACGATGCGGTCGATGTCGTCGTCGGTCAGCGCCGGGCCGCGGCCGGGCATGTCCTCCTGGATCGACGCGCCGCGCAGCTCGAGCCGACGGCCGTTGAAGTAGAGGTGCCCGTCGCGCACGCGCACCGAGCGCAGGCCGACCCGCTGCGACTGCGTGTCCTGGACGACGTCGCCGAGGCGTGCCTGGATCGTCGCCTCGTACAACGCGGGGCGCTCCGGCGCCCACAGCTCGGGCAGGCCCGGGACCGGGACGCGGACCTGCAGGCGCGCGCGCTCGCCGGGGCGGATCGTCCGCAGCCGGACCGTCCGCTGCGTGTCGCGGCCGCCCTCCGGCGCCTTCAGGCGCACCGCGACGTAGGGCCGGGCGGGCTTGTCGTCGTGGTTGGTGATCCAGCCGTCGACGAGCACCGATGCGCGGCACACGCCCGAGCAGCCGACGCGCCCGAGCGCGGCGGTGTCCTGCAGGCCGACGCGCCCGCGCGGCTCGAGGCGGACCCGGCGGCTGATGCCGCCCCAGTTCCACCAGCCCTCGCGCAGGCCCTTCGTGCGGCGGTTGTCGACGCGGACGCGGAGCGTGTTCTCCTGACCCGGGATCATCCCCTTGGCCGGGACGTTGAACGGCGTGTACGGATCGTCGTTGCGGCCGATGCTCTGGCCGTTGAGGAAGACCTCGGCGCGACGGCGCACGCCCTCGAAGCGGATGTCCCAGCCCCAGCCCTCGTTCGTGCGCGGGCCCTGGAACTTCAGCTCGTACCAGGCGATCCTGCCGTCGAAGAGGCTCTCCTCGGCCTTGCCGTCGAAGACGTGCGGGACGCGGACCGGCTTGAACGGCCCGTCGGCTCCGGGGCCGAACTGCCAGCCCTGGTCGAGCTCGACCGGCCGCGGCGGCGTGGCCGCGCCGGCGGTGGCGGGCGCCAGCAGGGCGGCGAGGGCGAGCAGGAATGCGGTGACGAGCCGGAGCACGGACGGGGACATGATGACGAGGGCGTTACGCGGCAAGCTTGTCGAGGCGCGCCGCGAGTCGTTCCATCCCGCGCGCGCGTGCGGCGACGGCACCGCCTGCCCAGTCGGTCGGCCGGTCGGTCGGACGCTTGACCGGGACGTGAACGAGGGTTGCGATCTCGCGGAAGCGGCGGAGCTCCTCGGCGCCGTCGCGCAGGGCGGCGCCCACGCGGGGACGCATGCGGATCGAGCTCTCGATGGCGGCGTCGAGCGTTCCGTGCTCACGGAGGATCTCCTTCGCCGTCTTCTCCCCGATGCCCTTCGCACCTGGCAGCCCGTCGCTCGGGTCGCCGCGCAGCGCGATGAAGTCCGGGACCTGCTCGGGCTCGACGCCGTAGCGCTTGCGGACCTCGGCGGGGCCGACCCGCTCGGGCCCGTCCTTGCCGCCGCGCGGGAACAGCACGAGCACGTCGTCGGAGACGCACTGGAACATGTCGCGGTCGCCGGTGAAGAGGACCGTCGTGCCGCCGGCCTCTGTCTCGACGGTCGCGAACGAGCCGAGGAGGTCGTCGGCCTCGAGCTCCTCGTGGCCCTCGATCTGCCACGCGAACGCGCCGAAGAACTCCTCGACCTGGCGCCACTGGTGCTCGAGCTCGTCGGGGACCGGCGGGCGATCGGCGTGGTAGGGCTCGTACAGCTCCTTGCGGTAGACCGCCGCCTCGGCGCCGAAGCACATGACCACCGCGCGCGGCCAGAAGGACTCGATTGCCTGGAGCAGCAGGTTCGTCGTGCCCAGGAGCGCGTTGACGGGATGCCCGTCGCCGTCGGTGATCGACTTGGGGAGCGCGAAGAACGCACGGTAGAGCAGCGACGGGGCGTCGACGGCGAGCAGGGGACCTGTGTGAGCCATTCGTGGTCGCCAAAGGTATCCCGGCCGTACGGTGGAGGTATGCCCAAGCTCCCCACCTCGCGCATCGGCCGCACCGCCCGCTTCGGGTCGATGGTCGCCGGCGCGGCGTGGAAGCGCGACGACCCGGTCGCCATGGCCGACGCGATCGTCAAGCAGCTCGGGCAGATGAAGGGCGCCGCGATGAAGATCGGGCAGGTGCTCTCGACGGTCGACTTCGACCTCGTGCCCGAGGGCGAGCGCGAGGCGTTCAAGGAGAAGCTCGCCGAGCTGCGCGACCAGGCGCCGCAGGTCTCGTTCGACCAGATGGAGAAGGTGCTGCGCGCCGAGCTCGGCGGGCCGGTCTCCGACGTCTTCGCCGAGTTCGACAGCACGCCGGTCGCCGCGGCCTCGATCGGCCAGGTCTACCGGGCGCGTACGCACAAGGGCGCCGACGTCGCGGTCAAGGTCCAGTACCCGGGCGTCGCGGAGGCGGTCGAGACCGACCTGCGCAACATGAACATGCTCTTCCCGCTCGTGAAGCGCCTCGCGCCGGGGCTCGACGTCAAGGCGCTCGGCGGCGAGCTGCGCGAGCGGATCTCCGAGGAGCTCGACTACGAGCTCGAGGCCCAGAACCAGCGCCGCGTCGCGCGCGTCTTCCGGGACCACCCCCACGTCCGCGTCCCCGGCGTCGACACCGGCCTGTCGACCCGCCGCGTGCTCGTCACCGAGTTCGTCGAGGGCGAGGCCTTCGGCAAGGTCAAGCAGCGCAGCGAGGAGGAGCGCGATCGCTTCGGCGAGATCGTCTACCGCTTCTTCTGGGGTCTCATCGCCAACGAGCGGCTCGTCGCCGGCGACCCGCACCCCGGCAACTACCTGCTGTGC
>CADCVT010000168.1 GCA_902806215.1 uncultured Solirubrobacteraceae bacterium
AGCGGGAGCGCACCGCGACGACGGCGCCGCCGCCGCCCGCCCGGAGCCCGGCGCTCGCCGCCGAGTCCGTCGCGGTCGGCTCGCGGCCCACCGGCATCGCGATCGCGCGCGGCGCCGTGTTCGTCGCCCGGCCGCGCACCGACCGGCTGCGTCGCGTCGACCTCGAGACGTTCCGGCGCGCCGAGACGAGCTACCGCGTCGGCCGCGGGACGACCGACCTCGACGCGGGGCTCGGCGCGCTCTGGGCGACGAGCGACACGACCGTCGAGCGGCTGACGCGAATCGACCTCGACGACGGCACCCGCCGCGTCGCCGAGCTCCCCGACGGGACACCGGTCGCGGTCGAGGTGACCGGCAGCGCGATCTGGGTCGGGATCCGCGGCTCGGCCACGCAGCCGCTGCCCGTCGCCTCCGTCGCCCGAGTCGACCCGAGGACGATGCGCGTTCTCCGCACGATCCCGGTCCCGGACGGCGTGCAGGACATCGCGGTCGGCGACGGAGCAGTCTGGATCAGCAACCGGCGGACGCCGACGATCACGCGCCTGGACGTCCGGACCGGCGTCCAGCAGAAGATCGGGGTCGGCCGCCGCCCGGGCGGGATCGCCCTCGGCGGCGGTGCGGTCTGGGTCGCCGGGACAGAGGAGGGCGTCGTGCGGAGGATCGAGCGAGCCGACCCGGCCAACACGGCGATCGTCAGCGTCGGAGGCCAGCCGCGAGGAGTCGCCTACGGAGCGAACGCCCTGTGGGCAGCGAGCTTCGCCGACTCCGCGCTCACCCGCCTGGACGGCCGCAACGGCCGCCGCCTGGGAGACCGAGTCGACGTGAGCCTCAACCCCCTGAAGCTCCTCGTCCACAAGAGGACGGTCTACGCGATCAGCCTCGCCGAAGGCCGCCTGGACCGGATCCGCCTCCCCTGAACCTGAGGGGACTGTCCTCCCTCGTGAGGGGACTGTCCCCGCACAAAGTCCTCGTGAGGGGACAGTCCCCGCACAAAGTCCGAAGCTTGTGAGGGGACTGTCCCCGCACGAAGGGGGCGAGTCTCCGCTCCGCTGGCCCTCTGGATCGCATGGCTCGACGACCACGCGCGGAGACGGAAGCTGGGATCTGGCACGTCTACGCGCGCGGCAACAACCGCGAGACGATCTTCCGGGGACTCGCCGACCTGACCGAGTACCTGACACTGCTCGATCACGTCTCCGAATGGTGCCGCTGGCGGTGCCTCTCGTACTGCCTGATGCCGAACCACGTCCACCTGCTCATCGAGACCACCGAACCGAACCTCGGCATCGGGATGCGCGAGCTTCACGGCCGCTACGCACGAGCGTTCAACAAGGCCCACGGACGTTGCGGGCACGTCTTCCAGGGCCGCTACGGCAGCAAGCGCATCAAGGACGACACGCACCTCTGGACCGAGGCGCGCTACGTCGCGCTCAATCCGGTGAAAGCTCGCCTATGTCGAGCGCCCGAGGACTGGCGCTGGAGCAGCCACCGGGCTGTCGTCAACGGCGAGCCGCCAGCGTTTCTCGATGTGGAACGGCTCTTCGAGCTCTTCGGCATCGCCGGCGGCGACCCGCAGGATCGCTACGAGCAGTTCGTCCTGGAAGGCATCACTTCACAAGGCCAAGCTGGAGCGCGCGCATTGCCAGAACCGAGCGCTTCTGGTTCTGCGGAAGATCTTCGATCGCAAAGGCGCCGAACAGCGCTCGCAAATGCGCCTTGACCGCATCGACGGACAAGAAGAGCTCCTCGGCGATCGCCTGATTGGTCGCCGGCGTCGCGAACTCCGTCTCCTTGTACGGACGGCAGAGCGCCTCGAGCACCCGGCGCTGCGCCGGCGTGAGCTGCGGCACTCCGCGGCCGCCGGCGGCGACCGTCGGACGGGAGTCCTCGTTCTTCGGCACCCGGATCGCGATCAGCGTCTGGCCCGCCTGGATCACGTCGCCGTCGCGAAGCCGCTGGCGTCCCGCGACGCGCGTCCCGTTGAGCCAGGTCCCGTTGCGCGACAGCCCGTCGTCGACGAGGGTCCACTCGGCGCCGAGCTTCTCGAGCTCCGCGTGCAGCCGCGACACCTCGGTGTCCCAGCCGAGCGCGATGTCGTTCGACGGCCCGCGCCCGATCGTCACCCGCGCCTTGCCCGGATGGAGCGTGAAGAGCGTCTGCCGGCCGGCCGAGGAGCGATACACGAGGAACGGCTGACCGAGCTGCTCCGCCTGAAGCCGCGCTTGGAGCTCCTGCGGCGAGGCGGCGTGCTTTCCCAGCGGCGTGGTCTCGATCGTCTTGGTCCTGGCGGGCATGCGGCCCTCATCCTAGGGTGAGGATCCCCACACCTGTGGGAGTTCCGGTTCACCCCTGCGGGGGCTGGGAGGAAGGCGCCCGAGCGCGGAAGCTCGATGGCATGCCCCTCACCTTCACCGACGAGCAGCTCGTCGCCCGCGTTCGCGCCGGCGACGACCGCGCCTTCGGCGACATCGTCACCCGCTACCACGAGCCGCTCATGGGGTTCGCCGCCCGGATGCTCGGCGGCTCGCACGCCGACGCCGACGACGTCGTCCAGGACGCGTTCATCCGCGCCCATCGCGCGCTGAAGGCGAGCGACCACCCGATGGCCCTGCGCTCCTGGCTCTACATGATCGTTCGCAACCGCGCGTTCGACCACCACCGCAGCGCGTCGGCCCGCCGGACCGAGAGCGACGAGCGGCTCGAGCTGGTCGCCGTCGCCGAGGCGGACCCGGCGCACCGCGCCGCCGCGCGCGAGGAGCTCGGCCAGGTCGTCGCCTCGATCGTCTCCCTGCCCGAGCGCCAGCGCCTCGCCCTCGTGGGCCGCGAGCTGAACGGCGACTCGCACGCGGAGCTCGCCGAGGCGCTGCGGACGACGATCCCCGGCGTCAAGTCACTGTTGGTTCGCTCACGTCAGACCGTGGTCGCGGCGATGGCCGCGTAGGCTGCTGATGCGTGACCACCGTCGGCAAGGCGCTCCGCGCCACCCTTCTGACCGCGCTGATCCTGGCCATGCTGCTCGCGGGCCTCGTCGTGCTGGCGATCGCGGGGCTCGAGACGGGACCCGTCGCCTTCGTCCTCGCGCTCGTGCTCGCGGTGCTGCCGGTGCCCGTCTACCTGGCGATCGTCCTGTGGATCGACCGGTACGAGCCCGAGCCGTTCCACATGATCGCCCTGACCTTCGCCTGGGGAGCCACGATCGCAGCGTTCGTGGCGATCGTCCTCAACACCGTCGGCGAGGTCGTCGTGAGCGAGCAGCTCGGGACCGAGGCGGCCGAGCTCTACGGCTACTCGATCTCCGCGCCGATCGTGGAGGAGGGCATCAAGGGCCTCGTCCTCTTCGGGCTCTTCTGGTTCTACCGCCGCGAGTTCAACGGGGTGATCGACGGGATCGTCTACGCGGCGCTCGTCGGACTCGGCTTCGCGATGACCGAGAACGTCCTCTACTACGGGCGCGGTGCCGCGGAGGAGGGGATCGTCGGCGCCGTCCTGACGTTCGTCGTCCGCGGGCTCATGTCGCCGTTCGCGCACCCGGTGTTCACGGCGATGACGGGTATCGGCCTGGGGATCGCGGCAACGAGCCGGTCTCGGTCGGTGCGGGTGATCGCGCCGCTCGTGGGACTCGCGGTCGCGATGGCGCTGCACAGCCTGTGGAACACGTCGGCCGGCTCGGGCCTCTTCTTCGGCGTCTACCTGCTGATCATGGTGCCGATCTTCCTGGCGCTCGGGGTCGTGGTCTGGTTCGCGCTGCGGCGCGAGGGGCGCGTGATCCAGCAGCAGCTGACGGGACTCCTGCCGCCGAACGAGGTGCAGGCGCTGAGCTCGCTGCGAGAACGCCGGCAGTGGCGTCGCGATGCGGCGCGCAAGGGCGGAGGGAACGCGAAGCGCGCGATGACCGATCTGCAGCGGACCGCGGCCGAGCTGGCGTTCCAGCGCCATCAGGTCGAGCGCGGGGCGATCCCCGCCGACCGGCTCACGCGGGCTCGGGAGTCCGCGCTGTTGTCGCGGCTCGGCTCGCGGCGCCGTGAGGTCCTCGGCGCAGGCGGGTAGCTGGCGGGGCATGCACACCGAGCCCGACCCGAACAACGACGACGCGACCGAGGGCATCGAGCTCGGCGAAGAGGACTTCGGCGACACGGAGCTCGATCGCGACGACACCCACGGCATGCCGGACGACGCCGCCGAGGCGGCCGAGGGCGACGCCTAGCGGACGCGCTTCGTGTGGGGACAGTCCCCGCACAAGCGAGCGGTTTGTGTGGGGACAGTCCCCGCACAAGCGAGCGGTTTGTGTGGGGACAGTCCCCGCACGAGGGACTGTCCCGCTTACGCGTAGGCGGTTCGGCGGCGGCGTGGGAGGCTCGTTCGGGGCGTTATCGACAGGAGGATCCCTCCGATGATCGCGGCGGCTCCGATGGCCTGGCCGGCTCCGAAGGGGTCCTTGAAGACGAGGGCTCCGACGGCTGCTCCGACGAGGGGCTCGACGTTGACGAAGGCTCCTGCGAGCTCGGCCGGGACGAGCGCCTGGGCCTTCGCGTAGAGGGCGAACGGAACGAGCGACCCGACGGTCACGAGGGCGACGACCGCGAGGAGCGGCCCTCCGTCGGTGGGCAGCGACGTCGGGGGTGCCTCGGTTGCCAGCGCGACCGCGAGGAGCACGACCGCCGCGGCGCCCATCTGCACGGCGGTGACCGCGACCGGGTCGTGGCCCGGCAGGAGCCGGCTCTGCGCCTCGATGAAAAACGCGCCCAGGAACGCCGAAGCGAGCATCAGCGCGTCGCCGGCCAGTGATGCTTCGCCGCCCGAGCCCGCGACCAGCACGATCCCGGAGAGCGCGACGCCGAAGCCGATCCACGCGACCGGGCCGGTCGTCGACCGTCCGCGGGCGGCGGCGACCAGCGCCACGAGCGCCGGCACTGCGCCGACGATCAGCGCCGCGTGCGTCACGCTCGTCCGCTCGATCCCCAGGTTCTGCAGCAGCACGACCCCGCCGAACCCGACGATGCCCCACCGCACGAGCGGCCCGGTGGCCGAGGCGCGCAGGGCGCCGCGCGCGATCAGCGCGAGGATCGGCGCCGCGATCCCGAACCGGACGACGGTCAGCCACGCCGGATCGAGCCAGTCCAGCGCGACCTTCGACAGCGGCACGGTCAGGCCCCAGAGGAGCCCGGCGGTGACGAGCGCGGCAAGCGCGCTACGACGATGCTGGGGGGCGACGTTGGTCATAGACCGAGTGTCGGCCGAATCGCCCCTTCTTCAACCCGTCATTGAGGAGATCGGCCATATGACGCAATATTGTTTGGCAATATGGCGATTCAACTCGACGATGTTGACCTGAGACTGCTCGAAGAGCTGCAGCGAGACGCAGACCGTCCCAACGTGGAGCTCGCCCGCCTGGTGGAGCTCTCACCGGCTGCGACGCTCCACCGCGTCCGGCGGCTCAAGGAGTCGGGCGTCATCTCCCGGATCACCGCCGAGGTCGACGCCACGACCGCCGGCTTCCCGCTGCAGGTCTGGGTCGCCGTGACCCTCAAGGACCACGACGACGCCGCCAACCGCCGCTTCAGCCAGGCGATCGCGAAGATGCCCGAGGTCGTGTCCGCCGACTGGGTGACGGGCGAGACCGACGAGCTGCTGTGGGTCGTCGCGCAGGACGTCGGGCAGCTTCAGCGCGTCCTCGTCCGCCTGTCGACGCGGGGCGGAGCCCAGCGGCTCATCACGCTGCTGCGGCTGGAGGAGCTGAAGCGGCGGACGGCGCTGCCGCTCGAGACGCGCGCCTAGAACGACGAAGGGCCGCTCGATGAGCGGCCCTTCGAAGAACTTCTGTGCGACTGACGACCTAGGCGGCGTCCCGCAGGGCGGCGAGGTCGGCGTTCTGCGACAGACGACGCAGCGCGCGCTCCTCGATCTGGCGGGTGCGCTCGGCGGACACGCCCAGCACCTTCCCGGCCTGCCCGAGGGTGTGCAGCTTGCCCTCCGGGTTGTTGCCGAACCGCAGCTCGATCACCCGACGCTCCTGCTCGGGCAGCTCGGCGACGGCCTCTTGGAGCGCGGCGGCCTGCCACTGATCGGCGACCTCCTCCTCCGGAGCCATCTGATCGGCGGCCAGCAGGTCGCCGAACGCGGTGTCGCCGTCGTCACCGACGGTCTTGTCGAGCGAGGCGGGAGCCTGATCGGCAGCCCGGATCTCCTCGACCTCCTCCGCGGTCAGCTCTGCGACGTTCGCGATCTCCTCGTCGGTGGGCTCGTGACCGAGCTTGAGCGTGAGCTCGCGCTCGATGCGGGCCACCTTGCGGGCGCGCTGGGACATGTGGACCGGGAGCCGGATCGTCCGGCTCGTGTTCTCGAGACCGCGCTGGATGGCCTGACGGATCCAGAGCGTGCCGTACGTCGAGAACCGGAAGCCCTTGCGCCAGTCGAACTTCTCGACCGCGCGGATGAGTCCCAGCATGCCCTCCTGCACCAGGTCGCCGAGCGGGAGACCCTGGCCCTGGTACTTGCGGGCGACGGAGACCACGAGACGCAGATTCGAGTTGATCATCCGCTCCTTGGCTGCCAGGTCGCCGCGCTCGATGCGCTGGGCCAGGTCGATCTCCTCGGGGGGAGTCAACAGGGGCCAGCGACGGCTCTCGGCGAGCAGCTGGTGGAGTGGATCGATCGTTGTGTCAACGGCCTCAGGCACGTACTCGACGGCCTTCGGGCGCTGCTCGAGGGTGGCGCTCGTGGTGATCCCTTCTCTCTTCTTTTTCAGCGAGGCGTTCAAGGTTCTAATTCCTATTCCTGCAGTAGGTATTCTAGCAGGTTTCGTTGCGCGTGCAACGACCCTCAGGACTCCGGTGCAACGAGGGCCAACACGCGGTTCATAGGCGCACGCGAGGCGCGCAAGGTGCTCTCCGCCGAAGCGGCAGCCAACACAAGGTACACCTTGTGCGAACTTTGTGCGTGACGACCATCACACCCTGGGTACGAACCCGGGCGTCATGTCGTTCAAAGACCCGAAGGCCATCACTGAGGCCGGAACGCAGAAGGGGGCCGAGAAGGCCCGCCTTTCCTGGGACAAGTCCCTCGTGGCTGGCTTCCTCGCCGGCGCCTACATCGCGTTCGGCGCGCTTGTGGCCATCACTGTATCGGCAGGCATGCGGCCCGAGATCTGGGGCGGCGTCCAGACCTTCTTCACCGGCGCCGTCTTCTCGCTCGGCCTGATCCTCGTGGTCATCGCGGGGTCCGAGCTGCTCACGGGGAACATGGCCCTCGTCCCTTTGGCGGCCTTTCGCGAGCGCGCCAAGTTCAAGGACCTGGCGCACAACTTCGCCTTCGTGTTGCTCGGGAACCTCCTCGGGTCCCTCTTCGTCGCCTACTTCCTGGCCATCGAGTCGGGCGTCCTGATGACCGAGATGAACCTCGAACGCCTCGAAGGCCTGGCGCACAAGAAGGCGGTCGAGGAGACCGAGTGGCAGATCTTCCTGCGCGCGGTCGGGTGCAACTGGCTCGTCTGCCTCGCCGTTTGGATGGCGCTGGCGGCCGAGGACGTCGCCGGCAAGATCCTCGCGATCTTCTTCCCGATCATGGCCTTCGTGGCGCTCGGGTTCGACCACGTCGTGGCGAACATGTTCTTCATCCCCGCCGCGATCTTCGCCGGCGCCGACGACATCAGCTGGTGGGACGCGCTGCACAACTGGCTCTTCGCCTTCGGGGGGAACCTCGTCGGCGCCGCAGTGTTCGTCGCGGGCGCGTACTGGTACCTCTACGCCCAGCCCGAGGAGACGCAGCCGCAAGAGCCCCAGCCCGGGGACGAGCCGGCGACCAACGGCGACTCCGGCCGGTTCGAGCCGGGCGACCGACAGACCGTGACCCGCTGATGCGTGGCGCGGCGGCAGCCGTCGTCGTCCTCGCCGCTGCGCTGACGCTGCCCGCCGCCGCCCACGCGCAGGAGGAGTCGTGCCCGGCGCCGAAGGTGACCGCCTTCGTCCTGCCGCCCGATCCGCCCCGCGCCCGCGCGGTCACGCGCATCAGCGTCGACAGCGCCGGCGCGAGCCGTGTCGAGGTGCAGTGGCCCGAGGGCGACACGTCCTCCAAGGCGACCCGGCGCGACACGGTCGCGTTCGAGCGCGTCTTCGCACGGGCCGGGAAGGCGAGGATCCTCGCCACCGCGGTCGCGCCCTGCGGCGCACGGTCGGCCCCGGCCGCCCTGCGCCTCACCGTCCGGCCCGCCTGCCGCGACACCCGCGACGACTCGGTCTACGAGGAGTCCTGCGACCGCGAGCGAGCGCGTCTGACGGTCGGATCGGCCGGCGTGACGACGCGCGCGACCTCGACGGCGTTCACGTGCCGCGACGTCATCCGCAACCCGCGGGTCATCCGCGTCGGCGGCGGGGCCCCGACCGCGCGCGCCGCGTCGTGCGGCGTGATACCCGGCCCGGCTCGCGTCGCCGGACGGCTGGACGTCGAGCGCGGCCGACGGTTGACGCTCACCTTCGCCGTCCCGGTGGACCGCGTCCGGGTCCTGCTCGGCGACCCCGACCGAGGAACCGCGCGCCTGAGCGGCGTCCGCGGCCGCGGCCGGCGCTGGACCGTGCGGATCCCGCGCACGGCGAGCGTCGCGCACAGCCGCGTCTGGGTCAGCGCGCAGCCGGGCGCGTTCGTGGCCGGGATCCGGCTGCGCTGAGCGGGGTCAGTGACCGCCGAGCAGCTTCTTCAGCCGCTCGCCGATCAGCCCCTCGATGACGAGGCTGAGCTTGCGCACGGCCTCCGACCACACCCGCGAGAGCCTCACGCCGTGCGACCCCTCGCCATCTCGGCGACCTGCTCGTCGTCGCCCGCCGACCGCGTGCCCGCGCCGACCCAGCCCAGGCGGAAGAGGAGCCCGGCGACGAGGTAGAGGACGCTCGCGAGGTCGTGCACGCGGCGCCCGCCGCGACCGCGCGCGAACCGCAGCGCCAGCCCGGTCCGCACGAGCCACTTCGCGGCCTTGAACTGCTTGCCGGGCGGACCCTCCTCGAGCGCCTCGGCCAGCGGCCCCAGCCGCCGCTCGTTGATCACCGACAGCATCAGCTCCGCCCCCATCGCCGCGGTCTCGACGCGGCCGAGCGCCTCGCGCGTCGGATGGCCGTCGGGGAGCCCGGCGGCGACGAGCACGAGCCGGTTCAGAGCGGCACCCGTCGCGGTCGCCGTGCAGACGAAGATCGGGCCGAGGAAGAGCTTCGAGCGCGCCCACACCGGCACCGCGGTCGTCGCGAGCAGCACACCCGTGTAGGAGCCGAGGTAGCCACCGAGGACCGCGTTGACCCCACCGACCACCCGCGCGGGACGCCGCGCCCCGACCAGGTCGAGCGCCACCGACCCCGCCGCCGCACCGCTGAACGCGATGAGGCACCACGCCCCCGCGGACATCGGCGACCGCGGCTTGAAGATCCGCATCATGTTGAGGAAGCGCGCCGGGCGCCCCAGGTCCATGATCAGCAGCACGGGCGCCGGGGCGACCGCGCCCAGGGCGGTCGTGCGCGCGATCCGGGCAGAGCGATGGTCGCCGGCGAGATCGCACGCCAGCGCGATGAACGACGAGCCCGCCGCCATCCCGCCGAACCAGAAGTACGCCGGCACCTCCCACGTCCACACGGGCGCGTGGATCATCGGGCCGATGACGAACGGTGCCTCGTCGTCGCGCGCGCCGCGCTGCTCGAGCCCGCCGTCGTCGACGTCGGCCGCGTAGTCGGTGTCGTCCTTGTAGAGGTACGACCACCGCCCGTCGCGCCACTCGCCGACGTGGAGCGCGACCGGCGGGTCGTCGCCGTCCTCGCGCGTCTCCCACCACGCCGAGCCGGCCGACCCGACGGCCGGGACGTACGGCGCGTCGCCGCCCGCCGCGTGCTCGTTGCGCGCCGACGCCGTGCGCTCCTCCGCCGCGGCGGAGGCGAGCGCGTCGCGCTCGGAGACGGGCTCGTCGCTCACCAGCGCGCCACCTTCACCCGCGAACGAGCCGACGCCCGCGACCCGACGACGAACGCCGCCGCCACGCCCGCCGCCGCGACGAGCCCCGCGCCCATCGCCGCGAGCGTCGCCGGGACGACGTTCTGCTGGATCGGCGACTCGGCGTCGGCGGGCAGGCCGTAGACCTCGGGCGGCTCGGTCAGCAGGAAGAACGCGCCGAGCCCGCCGGCGACGTCGTCCTCGGTCGCGCCGTACAGGTACGCCTGGCCGAGCCCGCGCTCGTGCAGCTGCGTGACGCGCCGCGCGGCCACGTCGACGAGCTCGTCGTGGAAGCCGAACTGGATCGAGTCGGTCGGGCACGCCTTCGCGCACGCGGGCTCGAGGCCGTCCTCGAGCCGGTCGTAACACAGCGTGCACTTCGCGGCGCGCCCGTCGCCGGGGTCGCGGTCGATCACGCCGAACGGGCACGACGGCACGCAGTAGCCGCACCCGTTGCAGACGTCGGGCTGGACGATGACCGTGTCGAACTCGGTGCGGATCAGGGCGCCGGTCGGGCACGCGTCGAGGCACCCCGCGTGCGTGCAGTGCTTGCACACGTCCGACATGAACACGAAGTCCATCGGCGAGCCCTCGGTGAGCATCTCGACGAAGCGCACGTGGCGCCACGAGGTCGCGTTGAGCTCGCCGGTGTGGTCGTACGACGCGCGCTTGCGGAACGCGGTGTTGTCGGCCGGCAGGTCGTTCCACTGCTTGCACGCGACCTCGCACGCCTTGCACCCGATGCACGTCGTCGTGTCGGTGAAGAAGCCCATCCGCCGGGCCTCGGGACGGTCGATCACGGCGCGCTCGGTCATACGGACGGACGCTCCTCTGCGAAGTGGTCACCGTCGACACGGACGGCGTCGCCCGGGGGCTTGCCGGACAGGCGCTGCGTCCCCGTCGACCCGCCGCCGGCGCGGACGTCGCACAGGAACGCCTTGGACTCCTGGATGGCGACGTTCGGGTCGCCGGACAGCGCGATGAGGTCGTTGACCGCGTCCCCCTTGACACCCGGTCCACCCCAGCCCCAATGGAACGGCATGCAGACCTGGTGGATCGTGCGACCGCCCACGGTCAGCGGCGAGATCCGCGGCGACACCATCGCCCGCACGGTGATCTCCGCCCGCTCGGTCGAGACCGTCATGAGCTCGCCGTTCTCGATCCCCCGCTCGCGCGCGAGCACCGGGTCGATCTCGCCGAACGCCTCGGGCTGCAGCTCGGCCAGCCACGGCAGGTAGCGCGACATGCCGCCCGCGGTGTGGTGCTCGGTCAGGCGGAACGTCGTCAGCACGCACGGGTAGCGCGGGTCGCCCACAGGCGCGTACGGGTTGTCGTCGCGCGACCAGCGCAGCGCCGCCGGGTTGGACTGGAGCTTCGGGTACAGCGGGTTGGCGAGCGGCGACTCGAGCGGCTCGTAGTGCGTCGGCAGCGGCCCGTCGAGCAGCCCCGACGGCGCGAACAGCCAGGCCTTGCCGTCGGCCATCATGATGAACGGGTCGGCGCCGCCGATCGCGTCCATGCCCTTCGCGTCTGAGTCGGCGACGAAGTCCGGGCGCTTGTCGACGGGGAAGTCCGGGACGTCGTCGCCGACCCAGCGCTCCTTCGACTCGTCCCACCAGATGAGCTTCTTGCGCTCGGACCACGGCTTGCCGCTCGGGTCGGCCGAGGCGCGGTTGTAGAGGATCTTGCGGTTCGCCGGCCACGCCCAGCCCCACTCCGGCGCGATGATCCCGTCGCCGGGGTCGCGGCGCCGGGCCTGGTTGACGCCGTCCGCGTAGATCCCCGAGTAGATCCAGCAGCCGCACGCGGTCGACCCGTCGTCCTCGAGCTGCGCGAACCCCGGCAGCGGCGCGCCGGACTGCACGTCGTAGCCGTTGATCTCCTTGAGGACCGCCTCCGCGCTCGGCTCGCGCCGGTCGCCGTGCTCGGGGTAGTCCCAGTTCAGGTTCAGGAAGCCCTGGTCGCGCGGATCGGTCGAGCCCTTCAGCTTCTCCTTGATCCTCCC
>CADCVT010000169.1 GCA_902806215.1 uncultured Solirubrobacteraceae bacterium
CGATCGTCGCCGCCTCGCGCAGCAGCAGCGGGTTGCCGCCGGCCATCTCGTGGACCGCCGCCGCGACCTGGTCGTCGACCTCGTCGCCCGCCTCGCTGCGGACGAGCGCGAACGAGGCCGGCGGCGTCAGCGGCGCGGGCAGCAGCCGGCTGTCGCCCGCGTGGGCGGCGAGCATGTCGAGCAGGTCCTGCGGCGCGTCGGGCTCGCCCGTCCGTGCGGCGACGAGCAGCGCGATCGGCAGCTCCTCCAGACGCCTCGCGAGGTAGACCAGCAGTCGCAGCGAAGCGGAGTCGGCCCAGTGGGCGTCGTCGACCGCGACGACGAGCGGGCGGTCGGCGGCGAGGTTCGTGCACGCCCAGAAGAGCGCGTGCACCAGCGACGGCTCGTCGATGTCCTCGCGGCCGTCGGTCACGCCGAGCAGCGGGCCGGCGTGGCGCGCTCCACCCGCCAGGACGAGCTCGGGTTGCTCGTGCGCCGGGCCCTCGAGGAGCTGTCGCGCGACCCCGAAGGTCAGCTCGCGCTCGAGCTCGCCGCCGCGGGCCGTCAGGACCCGCAACGAACGTTGACGAGCGACGTCGATCGCGGCCCCGAGCAGCGTGGTCTTGCCGATTCCCGGGTCGCCCTCGACGACCACGAGAGCCCCCGTTCTATCGGCTGCACGCTCGATTCCGCCGCGCAACAGCGCGATCTCCGCCTCCCGCTCGAGCAGCACACCGGACATCATGCCGTTTGCGCATGTTTCGCACGGTCGCTACGTTCCCGGCCGTGTGAGATCGCCGAACGGGATCGGCGAACGTTTCCGACAGGGGGTAGGACCTATGAAGCGCGTTGCCGCTTTGTTTGCCGTGATGGGTGCGATGACCGCGGTGGTTCCGACGGCTGCGCCGGCCGCGACCACGACCGGTGTGCTCGAGGAGAACGGCCTCTGCCTCGTCTTCGCGTACCGCCTCTGCTAGAGGCCCTCAGGGGACAGCCGGCCGCCGGGCCGGCAATTGCGCGATCGCGATCCCGGACGCGACGAGTGCCGCTCCGCCGACCACGGCGGGCGTGATCCGCTCATCCTCGAGCAGGGCGCCGAACGCGAGCGCCCCGAAGGGGAGGAGCACCGAGATGAACGACATCGTCACCGCCGGCAGCTCGCGCAGCAGGATGGTCAGCGTCACGAACGTGAACGCGGTCCCGGCGAGCGCGAGGTAGGCGATCGAGCCGATCGCCTCGGCCGACCAGGCCGTGTCGCCCCAGCGCTCCAGCGGGGCCGACAGCGCGAGCAGCAGCACGCCGGCGAACAGCATCGCGTGGCCGTTGAGCACGATCGCGTCGGTCTGGGCGCCGCGCAGCTTGATGGCGACGTTCCCGATCGCGCTCATGATCGGCGACACGAGGACCGCTCCTGCCGCGAGCCCGGCGAGCTCCGCGTCGCCGAGGTCGAGCGACTCGCGGAACGCCAGGGCGAGGCCGGCGATGGCGACGCCGATGCCGAGCAGCAGCCGGGGCCGCAGCGGTTCCTGCGGCAGCAGCACAGACGCGAGCAGCGCGACGTACAGGGGGAGCACGCCGAACAGCACGGCCGCGAGCCCGCTCGGGACGTACTGCTCGGCCCAGTAGATGAGGCCGTAGGTCGTCGCGAACGGCAGGGCTCCGAGCAGCGCCGCGAGCCGCCAGTCGGTGCTCGTGATCGTACGGCGCGTCGCGGCCGCGCCGGCGAGGAGCACGACGCCCGCGATCGCGAATCGGATCCCCGCCCCGAACAGCACGGGCAGGTCCTCGAGCCCGATCTTGATCGAGACCCACGTGCTCGACCAGACGAGCACGAGGATCGCGTACAGCGACCAGACGACGGGGCGGGACACTCCTTCGAGATTAGGCGCGCGCGGGCTCGGCCTGCGCGGCCGGGCGGCGGGCGTGGCTGCGCGGCTTCAGGCGCGGGATCGCCATCGCGGTGCCGAGCGCGAGCAGGGCGCCGGCGCCGGCCACGACGAACACCTCGGTGTAGGCGGTCTCGGTCGGGAACCCGGAGCCCGGGACCGTCTCGGCCGCCAGCAGCGCGGCGACGAGCGCCGCGCCGAACGCTCCGCCCACCGTCCGCGTGACGGTGTTGATGCCGGTCGCGACGCCCACCTCGCTCGGGTCGACCGCGACGACGATCAGGTTCGCCATCGACGCGAAGGCGAGCGAGATGCCCGCGCCCATGAGCAGGCCGCTGACGACGAACTCCCACGGCTCGGCGTGCGCGACGGCGAGCAGCGCGAACGAGAGCGCGGCCAGGACGGTGCCCATCATGAGCGTCGACCGGAAGCCGATCCGGTTGCCGAGCGCGCCGCCCAGCGGCCCGAAGACGAGCATGGTCAGCGCGGACGGCAGCATGAGCAGGCCGGCCTCCGTGGTGGTCATCCCGAAGCCGTAGCCCGACGCCTCGGGCGTCTGCGCGAACTGCGGGATGCAGATGAACGAGCCGAACATCGCGATGCCGACGAGGAACCCGGTCGCGTTGGTCGCGAGCACCGGGCGGCGGCGCATCATGCGCATGTCGACGAGGGGCTCGGGCGTGCGCAGCTCGAGTCGGGCGAAGTAGGCGAGCGTCGCGACGCCGAGCGCGAGGAGCCCGAGGAACTCCGCCGAGCTCCAGCCCCAGCTGTTCGCGCGGCTGATCGCGAGCAGGATCGTCGCGAGGCCGGCGCTCAGCACGAGCGCTCCGACGACGTCGACGCTCGTGCGCTTGCGCGCGGGGGAGGCCGGGACGTAGCGGTGGACCGCGAAGGCGGCGGGGAGGGCCATGAGGCCGAGGAGGAAGAGGACCGACACGTCGGCGTTGTCGACGATGACGCCCGAGAGCGGGAGGCCGATGCCGCCGCCGATGCCGAACATCGCGGACATGAGGCCGATCGCGGTCGCGCGGCGCTCGCCCGGCAGCTCGTCGTTGATGATCCCGAAGGCGAGCGGGAAGACGCCGCCGGCGACGCCGGAGAGGACGCGCCCGGCGATCAGCACCTCGATCGTCGGCGCCACGGCGCACACGACGGCGCCCGCGCTGAAGATCAGCAGCACGATCGTGAGCACGCGGCCCTTGCCGAAGAGGTCGCCGAGCTTGCCGGCCAGCGGGGTGGCGACGCTCGCCGACAGGAGGAAGCCGGTCAGCGCCCAGGTCGCGGTGGCGGGGGAGGTGTCGAACTCGTCGGCGAACGCGGGGATCGCCGGGGCGACCATCGTCTGGAGCAGCGCGAACGCGAGCGCGGAGAGGAGCAGGGCTCCGAGGATCGGGGCGGCGGGCTTGCCGTGGACGGTCGTTCGCATTGCAACTACATTAGCGCGTAAGCGGAACAGGTCGCTCCGCTTGCGTACCATGTGGCGCGATGGAAGTCACCGACCGCCCACTGCGCGCGGACGCCGAGCGCAACCGGCTTCGGCTCCTGGCCGCCGCGCACAGCGTGTTCGCGGCGCAGGGCCTCGACGCGGGCGTGGAGGAGATCGCGCGCGAGGCGGGCGTCGGCGTGGGGACGCTCTACCGGCGGTTTCCGACGAAGGAGTCGCTCGTCGCCGCGATCGTCGAGCAGCGCTTCGCGGCGATCTCGTCGTCGTTCGCTGCGGTGGCGGCTTCTTCCGAGCTTGAGCCCTGGGAGGCGTTCGAGGCCTGCGCACTCGCGCTCGCGCAGGCCATCGCCGAGGACCGCGGGTTCTTCCAGGTCGTCAGCGAGACGGTCGGGCGGCTCGACGAGATCCGGGCCATGCGCGCCGCGATGTTGGCCGTGCTCGAGCCGGTCGTCCGGCGCGCTCAGGAGGCCGGCGTCGTCCGCGGCGACGTGACCGTCGAGGACGTTCCCGCGCTGTGCGCCGTCGCGGCGCGCCTGCCGCGGTGGAAGCTCGAGGAGAGCCCCGAGGTGTGGCGGCGCTACCTCGGCATCGTGCTCGACGGGCTGCGACCCGACGGAGCGACCCCGCTCCCCACGGCCGAGTGGCCAGACCGAGCCGCGGCGAGGCGCTAGCCTTCCCGCACCAGCCCGTGGTGGGCGTAGCTCAGCTGGTAGAGCTCCTGGTTGTGGTCCAGGCGGTCGCGGGTTCGAGTCCCGTCGCTCACCCCTCAGAAAGCCCTGCTAACGCGGGGCTTTCGTCGTTCTGGGGGTTGGTAGCTCGAAATCGCCCGGGCATCAATTGGCATCACTTCGAGCCGCGCATCGATCCGTCCCGCGCCTTCGGTGCACATGTTCGGCCGGAGAATCTGCGTGTGAGCAAGCGGCCCTACGGCACCGGATCGCTCTTCATCCGCACCGACGTGCACGGTCGCGAGATCTTCTACGCGCAGTGGCGCTCGAACGGGCGCCTGGTCAAGCGGCGGCTCGGGTTCAAGCGCGTTGGCAGTGGGCCGGGCATGACGAAGGGGGAGGCCGAGAAGGCGCTGCGCGGGATGATCGACACGGTCCGCGCGCCCGTCGAGACGATGACGCTAGCCGACGCCGCGCGGCGCTGGCTCGATCACCTCGAGGCCCGCGGCCGTCGCCGCTCGACGCTCATGGACTACGAGTCCGCCGTTCGCGTGCACCTCGTCCCGTTCTTCGGCGAGCGGCCGATGGACCGCATTACGGCCGACGACCCTAGGCAGGGCGGATTACTCAGAAATCATGTCGGGGGTTAGCTGAGGATTAAGCGTCGCCTTCCGAACCCAGACACGACTTCGAGCGCGCCAACCCGAGCGCCGACCTGC
>CADCVT010000170.1 GCA_902806215.1 uncultured Solirubrobacteraceae bacterium
ATCCAGGGACGCGGCGCCGCGTTCGTCCAGCGGATAACCGGCGACTACCTCAACGTCGTGGGCCTTCCGGTGGCCGCGCTGCTCGACCGGTGGCCCGGGGTCCTGGACCCCGCACGGTAGACTCAGACGCGGCTGGGGTCCGCTGGCCCGTGCTCTGAGCACGGGCCGTTTTGCAGGGCTTCCGCCCCTCCACCATGGGTTTCTTCAGCTACCTGACAGGGTTCGGTGGCCGCGACATGGCGGTCGACCTCGGCACGGCGAACACGCTCGTGTACGTCCGCGGGCGCGGCATCGTGCTCTCGGAGCCCTCCGTGGTGGCGATCGACTCGCGCAGCGGCGAGGTCCATGCCGTCGGGATCGAGGCCAAGCGCATGCTCGGCCGCACCCCCGGCACGATCCAGGCGATCCGTCCCCTCAAGGACGGCGTCATCGCGGACTTCGACGTGACCGAGGAGATGCTGCGGCACTTCATCCAGAAGGTCCACCAGAACCGGTGGGCGCACCCGCGCGTCGTGGTGTGCGTCCCGTCCGGGGTCACCGGCGTGGAGAAGCGCGCCGTGGAGGAGGCCTGCCTGTCGGCGGGCGCGCGCCAGGCGTACCTGATCGAGGAGCCGATGGCCGCGGCCATCGGCGCCGGTCTGCCGGTCGGGGAGCCCACGGGCTCGATGGTCGTCGACATCGGCGGCGGCACCAGCGAGGTCGCCGTCATCAGCCTCGGCGGCATCGTCGTCAGCCAGTCGATCCGCGTCGGCGGCGACGAGCTCGACGAGGCGATCATCAACTACGCCAAGCGCGAGTACAAGCTCTTGATCGGCCAGCAGACGGCCGAGGAGGTCAAGCTGGAGATCGGGTCCGCGTACCCGATGGAGGAGGAGGTCCAGGCCGAGATCCGCGGCCGGGACATGGTGTCCGGACTTCCGAAGACCGTGGTGCTGACCAGCGAGGAGATCCGCGAGGCGCTCGAAGAGCCCGTCTCGCAGATCGTCAACGCGGTCAAGGAGACCCTCGACCGGACCCCGCCCGAGCTGGCGTCCGACATCATGGACCGCGGCATCATGCTCGCGGGCGGCGGCTCGCTGCTGCAGGGGCTCGACGAGCGCCTGCGGGAGGAGACGCAGATGCCGGCCCACCTGGCCGAGTCCCCGCTGACGTGCGTGGCGGTCGGAAGCGGCCGCTCGCTCGAGGAGTTCGAGGTCATCCACCGCACCAACAAGAACTCGACCCGCGGCACCAGGCGCCGCAGGTTCTAAGAACCTTGGAGATCCTTCCCACGTGTACGACCGCAAGACGGTCCGCAGACGACGAGCGGTGTTGCTGCTGCTCGTCGGCTGCTCCCTGATCCTTCTGACGGCGAGTTTCGGTGGCGGCCTGCGCTCGATCGAGCGCGGGGCGCTCGAGGTGTTCGG
Source organism: uncultured Solirubrobacteraceae bacterium (assembly GCA_902806215.1). Lineage (GTDB taxonomy): Bacteria > Actinomycetota > Thermoleophilia > Solirubrobacterales > Solirubrobacteraceae > CADCVT01. The sequence continues at coordinate 1,407 of CADCVT010000170.1, forward strand.
TCCCATCCAGGAGGGGGCGTCGAACGTGCTCAAGCCCGTCCGCGACGGCGCCGGCTGGGTCGGCGACACGCTCGACGCCAAGGGCGACCTCGAGGACGCCGAGACCGAGCGCGACCAGCTGCGCAAGCAGCTCATCGACGAGCGCGGCGCCGTCCAGCAGAACCGCGAGCTGCGGGCATTGCTGAAGATGGACCGCGACCTCAGCCTCTCCGAGCAGGGTGCCGTCACCGGCCGCGTGTTCAGCCGCTCGCCCAACGTCTGGTACTCGACCTTCAGCGTCAACAAGGGCTCGAAGGACGGCGTGCGCGAGGGCGATCCGGTCATCAACGGCCAGGGTCTCGTGGGTCGCGTGCGGATGGTCACCCGGACCTCGGCGCAGGTGCTCCTCATCACCGACGGCGACTCCGGCGTCCCGGCCAAGGTCAACGAGGAGCGCGCCTCGGGCATCGTCCAGCCCGCCGTCGGCGACCCCGACGACCTGCGGATGGAGAACCTCAAGCTCGACGGCAAGGCGCGGATCCGCAAGGGCCAGACCGTCGTGACGCTCGGGACCGTCTCCCAGCGCTACCCGTCGCGCTTCCCGCCGCAGGTGCCGATCGGACGCATCACCCGCGTCGACGAGGACGAGGGCACGATCCACGTCCGCCCGTTCGCCGACCTGCGCGAGCTCGAGTACGTCCAGATCCTCACGGAGCCGCAGCTGTGACGCCGCAGGCGCAGATCGCTCTCCGGGTCGGCGGCATCGCGCTGCTGCTGGTGATCCTCCAGACCTCTGCGCTGTCGCAGCTCTCGTTCCTCGGCGCCACGCCGGACATCGCGCCGCTCGTCGTCATCTCGGTCGGGCTGCTCGCCGGCCCGCTCGCGGGCGCCGTCACCGGCTTCGGCATGGGGCTGCTGACCGACCTGGCGCTGCTGCAGACGCTCGGCGTGTCGTCGCTCGTGCTGATCGCCGTCGGCTGGTTCGCCGGGCGGGCGCGCGAGATCCTCCGCGATCCGCAGGCGACCCTCGTGCCGCTCGCGGCGGGGGCGGCGGGGAGCCTCATCGCCCTGATGGGCTTCTCGATCATCCAGTTCCTGCTCGGCGTGGAGACGCCTGTCAGTCTTGAGCTGGTCCGTCAGATCATCAGCACCGTCCTCATCAACACGCTGTTGGCCCTTCCCGTCCACGCGCTCGTGCGGCGCATCCTCGCCCCGGCGCTGCCCGACGCCGGACGGCGCCGTCGCCGCCCGCGCCGCCCGGCCGGCGGGTCCCGCTCCACGATCTCTCCCCTGATCCAACCGTGAACGTCGAAGACAGAAGACCTCCCGTCACGCCCCAGATGGCGCTGCGCGTCGCCGTTCTCGGCGGCATCGCGCTGACCCTGTTCGGCATCGTCTTCTTCCGCTTGTGGTTCCTCCAGGTGCTCTCCGGCGACCAGTACGTCGTCCAGGCGCGCGAGAACCGCACCCGCGAGGTGCGCATCCAGGCGCCGCGCGGGGAGATCGTCGACCGCAACGGCGCCGTCCTCGTCGACAACCGCGCGGCGAACGTCGTCAAGATCAGCCCGACCTCGTTGCCCGAGCAGACGATCGAGGACGCGGCCGCGTGGGGGCAGGCCATGGGTCGCCGCGAGCGCCGGCCGGAGGGCAAGAAGGGGCCGGTCGTCGCGCTCCCGCCGATCGCCGGAGCCGAGCTCGAGGCCCGGTACAAGCGGCTCGGACGCGTGCTCGGCATGCGCCCGACGACGATCCACCGACGCGTCATCGAGTCGCTGACGCAGTTGCCCTACTCCGCGATCACCGTGCGCTCGGACGTCCCGAGCGCGGTCATCAACTTCATCTCCGAGCGCAAGGAGAACTTCCCCGGGGTCGATCCGGCGCAGGTGTTCCTGCGCGAGTACCCGCATCGCAAGCTCGCGGCGCAGCTGCTCGGCACCGTCGGCGAGATCAACGAGGACGAGCTCGACAAACGCCGCAACCGTGGCGTCAAGCAGGGCGCGATCATCGGGAAGGCCGGCCTGGAGTACACGTACGACCGCTATCTGCGAGGCCGCGACGGCGCCACCATCCTGCGCGTCAACGCCAACGGGCGCTTCGAGCCCGGCCCGCTGCGGCAGCGCGACCCCGTTCCCGGGCGCCAGCTGCGGCTTTCGCTCGACCTCGGGCTGCAGCGCACCGGGCAGGAGGCCACGGCGTCGATCGGCGGTGGCCTCCCCGGCGCGTTCGTCGCGATGAACCCGCGGAACGGCCAGGTCTACGCGATGGGCTCGCTGCCGAGCTTCGACCCGAGCGTCTTCGCCAAGCCGATCTCGCAGGCCAAGCTCGAGCAGCTGACGAGCGACGAGAACGGGGCGCCGCTGGTCAACCGGGCGGTCGCGGGCCGCTACTCGACCGGCTCGACGTTCAAGCCGGTCACCGCGCTCGCGTCGCTCGACAAGGGCCTGATCACGCCCGACACGGTCATCCAGGACAACGGGTGCACCAAGATCGGCACTCGCGAGGCCTGCAACGCCGGCAAGGTCCCCAACGGCCCGGTCGCGCTGCGCCGCGCGATGCAGGTGTCGTCGGACATCTACTTCTACCGGCAGGGCGTGAACCTGTTCGGCATCGACGGCGAGCCGCTCCAGGCGTGGTCGAGCAAGCTCGGCTTCGGCCGGCGAAGCGGCCTCGATCTTCCCGACGAGCAGAAGGGCCAGATCCCGGGCGAGAAGTGGCGCCAGCAGCTCAACGAGATGGAGCGCAAGTGCCGCCCGGGCAACAAGGGGATCCCCTGTTACACCGAGGAGCTGCGCGCCTACAACGTCGGCGACAACGTGAACCTCGCGATCGGCCAGGGCGAGATCGCGGCGAGCCCGCTCCAGGTGGCGATCTCCTACGCGACGATCGCCAACGGCGGCAAGGTGCCGCGCCCGCACATCGGCCTCGAGGTCCGCGACCGCTCCGGCCGCGTCGTCCAGGAGATCGACCCGGGCACCGCCCGCAAGGTCAAGATCGACCCGGCCCATCGCCAGGCGATCATGGACGGGCTCGCGATGGCGGCCCAGACGTCTCCGGGAACGTCGGCGCACGTCTTCCAGGGCTGGCCGCACGCCCGGCTGCCGGTGTTCGGCAAGACCGGCACGGCGCAGGTCCCGATCAGCGCGACGGTCCTCGTCGACCAGTCGTGGTACGCCGCCTACGTGCCGCACGAGTCCAAGCCGATCGTCATCGCCGCGACCGTCGAGCGCGGCGGGTTCGGCGCCGACCGCGCCGCGCCGATCGTGCGCCGCATGCTGGCCAAGCACTTCGACCTCGGCGAGAAGGCCGGGCGCGTCCCCGCGTCGGCGCAGGCGGCGCGGGCGGACTGATGGCCGCGAGCCCGATCCTCGATCCGAAGGACGAGCGCCTCCAGCCGCGCCGGCGCGAGCCGACCCGCGGGCTGCTGCTCGGGATCGACCCGATCCTGCTGCTCGCCACGCTCGGCCTGTGCGCGTTCTCGGTCGTCGCGATCGAGGCGACCACGCAGTCGCAGCTCGCCTCCCGGCAGGCCATCTTCATCGCGATCGGCCTCGGCCTCGTGCTGCTGGCGAGCCAGGTCGACTACTCCCGGCTGCGCGAGCTCAAGTACGGGCTCTACGCGATCATGATCGTGAGCATCCTCGCGGTGCTCCTGCTCGGCGACGAGACCCGCGGGTCACGCCGAGCGCTCCAGGCGGGGCCGATCGAGCTCCAGACCTCCGAGCTCGGCAAGGTGCTCCTCGCCGTCGCGCTCGCCGCGTTCCTCGTCGACCGCACGCGCGCGCTCGGCAACCGCCAGACGACCGCTCGGATCATGCTCATCGCGCTGATCCCGACGGCGCTCGTGATGTCCGGCGACCTCGGCTCGGCGCTCGTCTACGTCGCCATCGCGTTCGCCGTCCTCTTCGTCGCCGGCACGAGCTGGAAGCACTTCGCAGCGCTGTTCGCGCTCGTCCTCGCGGCGGTGGCGCTCGTGCTCGTCGCGGCGCCGGCGATCGGCGTCGACGTCCTCAAGCCCTACCAGCAGGAGCGGCTCACGTCGTTCCTGCACCCGAGCGACGACCCGAACAAGGCCGGGTACCAGCAGAACCAGTCGAAGATCGCCATCGGCTCGGGCGGACGCCTGGGCCTCGGCGACAACGCGACACAGACCGAGTTCGACTTCCTCCCCGAGGAGCACACGGACTTCATCTTCGCCGTGGTCGGCGAGCGCTGGGGCTTCATCGGCGCCGCGCTCGTCCTCTCGCTGTACGCACTCCTCGTCTGGCGAGGACTGCGGATCCTGACGATGGCCAAGAACCTCTACGGAGCGCTGATCGCCGGCGGCATCGTCGCGATGATCCTGTTCCAGGTCTTCATCAACGTCGGGATGAACGTCGGGATCATGCCCATCACGGGCATCCCGCTCCCCCTCATGAGCTACGGCGGCTCGAGCGTGCTCACCACGCTGCTCGCCGTCGGGCTCCTCCAATCCATCCACGCGCAAGCCCGCGCGTCGAGAAAGGGCCTTCTCACGTGAGAAAGCAAGTGTTCGTGAGCGTCGACCGCGGTGAGACCCGCGTCGCGATGCTCGAGAAGAAGCCGAACGCCAAGGACTACCGAGTCGCCGAGCTGTACCTCGAGCGCCGTGGTCAGCGGTCGATCGTCGGCAACGTCTACAAGGGCAAGGTCGACAACGTCCTGCCCGGCCTCGAGGCGGCGTTCGTCGACTTCGGCCTCGACAAGAACGGGTTCCTCCACGTCGACGAGATCGTCCTGCCGGGCGTCGAGACGCCGCGGCGCGGTCGCGGCAAGGAGGGCGGCAAGAAGATCACCGACCTCCTCAAGCCCGGCCAGGAGATCATCGTCCAGGTCGTCAAGGACCCCCTGAAGACCAAGGGCGCCCGCCTGTCGATGGAGCTCACCATCGCCGGCCGCTACATGGTCTACACGCCCACGGGCGAGGGCATCGGCGTCTCCAAGCGCCTCGACGACAAGGAGCGCGAGCGGCTGCGCAAGGAGGTCAAGGGCCTCGACCTCGGCGGCGGCGGCGCGATCGTCCGCACGGCGGCCCACGGCGCGAAGAACGCCGACTTCGAGCGCGAGCTCGCCTACCTGCACAAGCTCTACGAGGTGCTGCTCAAGCGCGCCGACGAGGCGAAGGCGCCGGAGATGATCTTCCAGGAGGCCGACCTCTCGGTCCGCGTCGTGCGCGACATCTTCAGCAAGGACTTCGAGCGCGCGGTCGTCGACGACGAGAAGCAGTTCCAGCGCCTCACGTCGTTCTTCCGGCGCACGTCGCCGGAGCTGCTCGACAGGGTCGAGCTGTACGACAACCCCAAGGAGCAGCTCTTCGAGAAGTTCGGGGTCGAGGAGGTCGTCGAGGGCCTCATGAACAGCCGCGTCGACCTGCCCAGCGGCGGCTACCTGCTGATCGACTACGCCGAGGCGCTGACGGTCATCGACGTCAACTCCGGCTCGTTCACCGGCAAGGGCAAGAGCGCGCGGCTCGAGGACACGATCCTGCGCACGAACATGGAGGCGGCCGAGGCCGTCGTCAACGAGCTCCGCCTGCGCGACATCGGCGGCATCATCGTCATCGACTTCATCGACATGGCCCGCGCGCGCAACCGCACCGAGGTGCTCAAGACGCTGCGCAAGACGCTCGAGGAGGACCGCACCAAGACGTTCACCGCGGAGATCTCGAAGCTCGGCCTGGTCGAGATGACCCGCCAGAACGTCACCGAGGGCGTGCGCGAGATCATGTCCCGCGCCTGCCCGACCTGCCACGGCGAGGGCGTCATCAAGTCCGAGGAGACGATCGCGATCGAGTTCGAGCGCCGCCTGAGGGAGATCGTTGCGGAATCGGACGGAGACGTGGAAGCGTTCCTCGTGCGCATGAACCCGCGGGTCTCCACCCAGTTCACCGCCGAGAACGCGCGCCGGCTGCACGAGCTCGAGGAGGACACCGGTCGGTTCTTCCACTTCGAGGGCTCCGAGGGCCTGCCGCTCGACCACTTCGACATCACGATGGAGGGCACGCGCGACGAGGTCTCCGCGAAGGCCATCCCGTGGGGCGAGGGCGACGAGGTCATGGTCGAGATCGTCGAGCCGCACATGTACAACGTCGACGACGCCGTGGCGAAGATCGACGGCTACGTCATCAGCGTCACCGGCGCCGGGCCGCTCGTGGGCGAGCGCCGCCTCGTGCGCCTGACCGACGTGGGGCGGACGGCGGCGGGCGCCGTGCTGCTCGGCGACGACGGCGAGCCGATGAA
>CADCVT010000171.1 GCA_902806215.1 uncultured Solirubrobacteraceae bacterium
ATTCGCCGCGCCTCGCCGCACGGGACCTGACGACGCCCGCCGACGTCGACGACGTCATCGCGCTCATGCGGCTCAACTACGACCGCATCGCGGCGACCGACTAGGCCGCCGCCGAGGCATTCGCCCCTGGCGAATGCATCAACGGAATCCGCCTCCGGCGGATTCCGCGTCTTGCAGCCGCGCGACGCCCTCGGCGCGCGGCACGTCCTCGGGCGCGTCGATCTCCGCCCAGTCGGACGCGGCGACCGCGCTCATGCGGCCGTCGACGTCGTCGAGGATCCGACTGTAGATGTCCTCGTAGTAGATGTTCGTCTCGCCCGCGTCCTTCGCGGCGCGCGCCGCGTCCAGGTACACCGAGCGGCCGCGGTCGTCGAGCACCGACAGGCCGATGAACTCGCCGAACGACTCGTCGGAGTCGAGGTGCTTGCCCAGCGCGCGGACGTGCCCGTCCTCGACGAGGACCTTCATCGCCTCCTCGTCGGTGGGCGCCTGCTCGACCGCGAGCGCGAGCTCGCCGCCGGCGGCCGCCGCGTCCGTGGCGACGCCGGGCAGGAACACGATGTCGCTGTTGATGAACATGAGCTCGCCGGGATCGAGCTGCTCGCACGCGATCGCGACGGTCCAGAAGTTGTTGAGGTCCGCGTAGAGCTCGTTGAAGACGAACGTCGCGTCGAGCGGCGGGGCGTTCTCGGCCCACCACTGCTCGACCTGGTCGGCACCGAAGCCGGTGACGAGCACGACGCGATCGTGGCCCGCGTCGGCGAGCGCGTGCGCGGCGCGCAGGGCGAGCGGCCGGTCGTCGAGCTCGTAGAGCGCCTTGGGGATGCCGCCGAGGCGGCTGCCCAGGCCGGCAGCGAGGATCACGGGGAGCATGCGGCCGTCGAGGCTAGCGACCGTGGTGCCGCGGCCGGGGTCAGCGCGAGCGGATGCGGACCGATGACGCGCTGCGGGTCGCGGTGACGCCGAGCTCGTTCACCGCGGTGACCCGGCAGCGGATCAGACGGCCGCGATCGGTGCGCCGCACTCGGTACGTCCTGCTCGTCGCCCCGGGGATCGTCCGGCCGTTGCGCAACCACTGGTACGTCACTGCGTCGGCGTGCTCGACGCCCGCGGAGACGCTCAGGGTGCGGCCCGGCCGAGGTCGCCCGTTCGAACGGAGCTGCACGCCCTCGATCCGCGGAGGCTGGACGTCGACGGCGTTCACGCGGTAGCTCACCCGCGTCTCGACGCCGCCCGACGAGACGCCCTCGATCGTGACGTCGACCGTGTGGTCGCCGTCACGGTCGGCGTCCGTCGTCGCGACGTTCCAGGCGATCATCGACGTCTCGCCGCTCGACAGCGTGCGGACGGCGCTGACCGCACGCGGCACGCCGTCGACCTGGACCGACACGCGTGCCGCGGAGGTGTCGACCGGCCCGTTGAACTGCGCCGACCAGTCCTCGAAGACCAGGTCCCACGGCATGAACCCGCCCGACGGCCACGTGGTGACCGGCGGCACGGGCTCGGACGAGCGCGAGTCGTGCACGACGTGCAGCGCGTTCGTCCGGCCGGTGGATCCGGTCCCGAACGTCGAGGCGAAGGGGCTCAGCAGCCAGGCTCGATGCCCCAGCGAGCCGACGCCCTTGTCCTCCACGTAGCCGACCATCGCTGCGCCTCCGCTGCGGCCTTCGTAGAGGTTCGAGCTCTGCGCGCCCTCGGAGCCTTCCGGCGTGTAGCAAGGCCAACCGGGGTCGGGGGCGTGCGACAGACGGCCTGCCGCCGCCATCATGAGCGCCGCGGCGAGCGCCTGCCGGTTCTTCTCGGCGTCGAACCCGACCGGCCGGACGCCGGCGAACGCCCGTAGAGCGTTGACGGTCGTGAGCGTGGCTTCGATCGACGCGCCCGACTCCGTCCCCACGGTGCAGGACTCCGTCGCTCCGGTCCAGCCCGCGGGGACGCGCTGCGCATCGCTGATCGTGCGCCAGAGCGCGAGCGCACCGGCCTTGTCGGCGGGGGCGGCCTCGGCCGCATGCGGCACGACGAACAGCAGGACGAGCCAGGACGCGAGCAGCCAGCGGCGGGAGGGGGACACCGAGAGTGCATCGGACACCGCCGTCCGCGCCTTGAACGCTGCGCGGTGCCGGCGACGCGGGAAGGGTCAGGCGCCGACGGTGGCGACCGCGCTCGCGACGCAGGTCCGCACGAGCCGCTCGGAGTCGACCTGGAACGTCCCGGGGATGCCCGGCGCCTCCTGTTGCAGCCCGATGCCGAGCCGGGCCAGGTGCATCGCGCCGAGCATCTGCGTCCACAGGACGTTCGCCATGTACTCGGGCTGGTCGCAGCCGAGGTCGCGGAGGATCCGCGTGACCTGGTCGATGCACGCGACCATCCCCTGCCCGAGACGGAACCAGACCGACTCCGAGAGGATCTCGCGCAGCTCGCGCGCGGGGCGCCGCATGAGCGACAGCGAGCAGTCGAGGAAGGCCGGGTAGCGCTCGCAGAACTCGGCGTAGGCCGTCGCGCACTGCTCGAGCCGCCGCTTCGGGTCGGGGTCGTCGATCGCCGCGGCGAGCACGCCCTCGAGCTCGTCGAGGTAGTCGGTCACCGTCAGCACGAACAGCTCGTCCTTCGACGCGAACTGGCGGTAGATCAGCCCGCGCGCGATGCCGACCGCCTTGGCGATCTCCTCGATCGGCGCGTCCTGCATCCCGCGCTCGTCGAACAGCCTGCGCGTGGCGGAGACGAGCTCGCGCTCGCGCTCCTGTCGGGTGGCGGTCGCCGGGGGCACACCGAGCAGCATACGTTGAGAACGCTGGTGTGACACCCGTTCTCACGACGCGCTATCTTCATCGACCTTGGCCGAGCGAGGAGCAGCACCCAAGGTCTCCGCGACCCGCAAGCGCGTCCTCAAGGCGGCCAGCGTGCTGTTCACGCCGCTGCTGCCCGACGACTACCTCGAGCTCATCAACCCGCTGTGGTCGACGCGCGAGCTGCGCGGCCGCGTCGAGCGGATCGAGCGCGAGACCGAGGACGCGGTCACGATCCTCATCCGTCCCGGCTGGGAGTGGGAGGGCCACGAGCCCGGCCAGTACCTGCGCGTGGGCTTCGTCGTCGACGGTGTGCACCACTGGCGCGCGTACTCGCTCACGAGCGACCCGGGCCGCCCCGACGGCTTCATCAGCATCACGCCCAAGCTCGTCGAGGAGGGCAAGGTCACGCCCTACCTCGTCAAGGAGCTGAAGCCCGGCTGCATCGTGCGCCTCGGCGGGGTCGAGGGCACGTTCAAGCTCCCCGACCAGCTGCCACCGATGCTTCTGTTCATCAGCGCCGCCTCCGGCATCACGCCGATCATGGCCATGCTGCGCTGCCTGGAGCGCCAGGGCGCGCTCGCCGACGTCGTCCACCTGCACTC
>CADCVT010000172.1 GCA_902806215.1 uncultured Solirubrobacteraceae bacterium
CGGCCGGGCCCTCGTCGCCGCGGGCCCCGACGCGAGAGAGCGCGTCGCGGGTCGGCTTGTCGAGGTCGACGCGGGCGATCGTGCCGTTCTTGATCTGCTTGCTCGAGGTGATGGCCACGCCGGCGGCGGTGGCCGTGCCGGCGAGCGCCAGCACGAGTGCGAGGAGGCCGAGCACCTTGCCGGTGTGGCCGAACGGGGAGGTCCTGCTGAGCTTGAACATGGCCCGAGGACGCGCCGCCGGCGGCAGAAGTTCGATCGGTTCCGAATTTGCCTGCCGATCGAACTTCTGCGAGCGTCGCAGCGTCCTCGGTGCACGTGATCACGCACCGAGGAGCACCCATGACCGACACGCTGGCCATCGGCCCCGCCCCCGACCGAGACCTCGCCCGCCTCGCGGCCGACGGCGACGCCGCAGCGCTCGGGATGCTCTTCGAGCGCCATCGCGGGCGCCTGCACGCGCACGCGCTGCAGCTCCTCCCCTACGCCGACGCCCAGGACGCGGTGCAGGACACGTTCCTCATCGCCATCCGCCGGATCGGCGGCCTGCGCGACCCGGAGGCGGTCGTCGGCTGGCTCCACACGATCCTGCGCAGCGTGTGCCTCAGCCGCCTGCGCGGTCACCGCGACGTCTTGCTCGGACCGGAGCTCGACGACGCGGATCCGGTCTGCGCGAGTGAGACCCCCGAGCAGGCGATCGAGTCGCTCGCGCTGGGCGCATGGGTCTTCACGGCGATCGCACGGCTGTCCGAGCCGCTGCGCGTCGTGACGATGCTCCGCCACTTCTCGGGGTCGAGCTCGTACGAGGAGATCGCGAGCATCTGCGGCGTTCCCGTCGGCACGGTGCGCAGCCGGCTGAGCGAGGCGCGTCGCCGGCTCGGCGACGAGCTGCTCGCCGCCGCGAGCGCCGCGCACGGCGAGGATGCCGCGCACAACGAAGCCGAGCGCCGCCGGGTCGAGGACGGCATGGCGCACTTCCTGCGCACCGGTCACCACGACCGCTACCTCGCGAACGTCGCGGATGACATCGAGGTGCGCTGGGCCGCGGGAGGGACGACGCTCCGCGGGATCGACCTCTTCCGCCACGGGCTCGAGGCCGATGCCGCCGATGGCGTCTCCTTCGAGCCGACCTCGATCTACGCGTGTCCCGGCATCACGATCCTCGAGGCGCGGTTCATCAACCCGGCCCACGACCCGTTCCACTGCCCGCCGCTCACGACGCAGGTCCACGTGCTCGACGAGGAGCGCCGCGTGCGGCGGATGATCTTCCACTACAGCCGGCGCGAGGGCCTGCGCGGCGAGGATCCGGCGGTCGTCGAGGCCCGCGCCGCCGCGGCCGCCGAGCGGCTCGCGGTCCCTGGCGCGTAGGCGCTCCCGTGTGGCGCCGGGTTCCTGCAGCGGGGCTACCGTGCGGCGGGTGCCCCGGATCTTCGTCGCCATCTTCGCCTGCCTGCTGCTCGCCGCCGCTCCCGCGGCCGCCGCGGAGGAGTTCGCTCCGCCGGACCGGCCGGGGCCCGCGCTGTCGGTCCCGAAGGCCGAGCTCGACAAGGCGCTCGGCTGCTCCGAGCAGCCGCTCGCCGGCGCCAAGCGCGCGCCGGTGCTTCTCGTTCAGGGCACGGGCGCCAAGGCGGAGGACAACTGGGGCTGGACCTACGAGCCGGCGCTCACGCGGCGCGGGATCCCCTGGTGCCACATCGACCTGCCCGAGCAGGCGACGCAGGACGTGCAGCGCAGCGGCGAGTTCGTCGTGCACGCGATCCGCACGATGCACGCGCGGTCGGGACGCCGCATCGCGATCCTCGGCCACTCGCAGGGCGGCATGGTCCCGCGCTGGGCGCTGCGGTTCTGGCCCGACACGCGCAAGCTGGTCGACGACCTCGTCGGGTTCGCCCCGTCGAACCACGGCACGACCGAGGCCCGCGACTGCGAGTCCGGCGGCTGCTCGGCGGCCAGCACGCAGCAGGGCGACCGGACGGCGTTCATGCGCGCGCTGAACTCGTTCGCCGAGACGTGGGCCGGCATCTCCTACACGAGCGTCTACACGCGCCTCGACCAGACGGTCCGCCCGAACGACAACGCGGAGACCGGGTCCTCCTCCTTGCGCACCGGCGAGGGGCGGCGCACGAACGTCGCGATCCAGGACATCTGCCCCAACGCGAAGTCCGAGCACCTCGCGATCGGCACGGTCGACCCGATCGCGTTCGGACTGGCGATGGACGCGCTCGAGAACGACGGGCCGGCCGACCCGAAGCGCGTGCCGCTGACGGTGTGCGCGCAGGTCTTCCACGAGGGCGTGGACCCCGTCACCGGGCCGGTCAGCGCCGCCGAGGCCGCCGTCTCGTTCCAGAGCTACAAGCCGAGGACGGTCGACAAGGAGCCCGCCCTGGCGTGCTACACGACCGTCGCCGGATGTCCGGCGGGCGCGCGCCGCTCAGACCCCGCGGCCGCACCATCCTCCGAGGTCACCTGCACGTCGAGGCGCCGGTTCGCCGTCCGCCTACCGGCGCTGCGCCGCCCGGTCGCGACGCTCGGCGGCAAGCGCATCGCGGTCCGCCGCCGCGGCGGGCGCCTGCGCGCGGTCGTCGACCTGCGCGGCAAGCCGCGCGGCACGGTGGTCCTGCGCCTGCGCGGCACGACGCGAAGCGGCAAGCGGGCCACCGTCACCCGCCGCTACCGCACCTGCACGCCGCGCGCTCGCAGCTAGCCTGAGAGCATCGTTCGCCCGAGGATCGCCGACCGCCGCGAGGCGTGGCGCGTGACGTCGTTCGTCCTCCCGGCCGAGCGTCCGACCGCCCGTCTCACCGCCGAGGTGCAGACCGCCGAGCAGGCGCGGCTCGACGCCGTCGCGGCGCGGAAGCAGGGCCAGGACACGCTGAGCGTGATCCCGCCCGGTGAGTACGTCTGCCTGCGCGTCCTCTACGACGACCAGTGGTGGCCGGTGATGATGGACACGCCCGCCGAGTACGCCGACCACGCCGACCTCTTCGAGCACGCGCGCGGCCGCGTGCTCCTGCACGGGCTGGGCCTCGGGTGCGCGGTCTCGGCGCTGCTCGCCGACCCCGCGGTCGAGCACATCGACGTCGTCGAGGCCAGCGCGGACGTCATCGCCTTGATCGGCCCGTACTTCCGCGACTACCCAGTGACGATCCACCACGCGTCGTGCGTCGACAAGACCTGGCCCGACGACGCGCGCTGGAGCTACGTCTGGCACGACATCTGGACCGAGGTCTCCGTGGACAACCTCGACGACGAGACCGCCGAGCACGGCATCAGCTACGGCCGGCTCGCTCAGCTCTTCGCCGGGCGCGCGGACCGCCAGGGCGCGTGGGCGTTCGACCTGGTGGTCGACTACCTCGACGGTCCGCCGCTCAGCGCGGCGGGATGAGCTTGACGGCGCGCGTCGCCGACGTGACGTTGCCGGCGGAGTCGGTGACCCGGATCGTCAGCACGGCGTTGAGCGTGCGCGCCCGGCGACGGCGCAGCCTGCGCCGCAGCGACGAGCCCTTGACGCGGACGCGCAGCGGCACGCGGCCGCTGACCGCGACGGTCGTGCGGGCGCGCCCGAGGACGCCGAAGCCCTTCGCGCGCAGGGTCAGCTCGATGCCGGCGGGCTCGCTGATCTCGAGCCGGATCGGCAGGCCCCGCTCGAGGAACGTGCCCATCTTCACCTGACGGCTCAGCGACTGGACCGTGACGCGCGGCTTCGTCCGGTCGACCGGTCGCGCCGGCGTCAGCGGCGGGGGTGCGATCGGCGTGGGGCCGGCCGCGGGCGGGGGCGTCGTCGTTGCCGGCGGCGGCGTCGTCGCAGGCCGGACCGGGCTCGGGATCGCGCCCCGGAACGGGCCCCTGATCTCGTAGATCGCGCCGTGGGTGAACGACCGCTGGGCGGCGAAGTACATGCGGTCGCCGTACGGGCAGAACTGCACGCCGGTGACCTCGTTCGAGCCCGCTGCCCCGTGCACCGCGGGATCGAGGCGCACGACCGCCGAGATCCGGCCGCCGGCCGTGATCATGCACATCTCGAAGTTGTCGCCGTCCTCGCAGATGTACATGTCGCCGTGCCGCGAGATCGTGATGTTGTCGACCTCACGCAGCGGCGTGCCCGGGACGTCGTCGCGGCGGTAGCGCAGCTCGATCTTCCTCGTCGCCACGGTGTACGCCCAGATCTTCTGGTCGCCCTTCGTCGAGAAGTAGACGACGCCTCGGTCGAAGGCCATGCCCTCGCCGCCGTTGCACACGAGTGCGCCCGCGACCTGATAGCGCGTCGCGGTATCCAGCTTGAACTCCGGATCCGGAACCTTCGCCCACCGAAGGAAGTCGCCCTCGCGGATCGCGACCTCCAGCAGCCCTCGGCTGAGGTCGGGCGCGGCGTCCGGCGTGAAGCGGTACAGACACCCGTCGGGGCGGTCCTCGGTCAGGTAGACGCGGTCCTCCTCGTCGACGCACGCCGCCTCGTGCTGGAACACGCCGAGGGCCGGGCGCGCGACGGGCGGGTTCACGCCGGCCGGGTCGACCTCGAAGACCCGGCCGCGGTCGAACTCCTCGCAGGTCAGCAGGGTTCCCCACGGGGTGAGCCCGACCGAGCAGTTGCGTGACGTGCCGGTCAGCCGCGACCCGGCGCCGACGATGTCGCCGTAGGCGTTGAACCTGATCGCCGAGACGCCCCCGCCTCCGTCGCCGGTCTCGCTGTTGGAGAGCAGGTACCAGCCTTCGCCGCCGATCTCCTTGAACGTGCCCATGCCGTCGCTGGCGCGGTGCCAGACGAAGCCGGTCCCGGGCACGGCCTGATCGGACGTCGCGATGAGGCGCGACGAGAAGCCGGGCGGCAGCGAGATCCCGTTGGCGTCGAACGCGCCGAGCTCGCCGTACGGGCTGCCGAGCTCGGTGGCCGGGGCCGCGAACGCGTTGCGGGCGAAGCCACCCCCGAGCGCGAGGCTCCCCGCCCCCGCGAGCGAGGTCTGCAGGAAGGTACGCCGAGTATGGCTGTCGCCGTTCATCGCGCGACACTACGCCGATCTCCGAGCGACAGGGGGAATTGTGTGGTGGCGGGCTTTCGGCCGCCCGCTCAGGCCGCGAGCAGCGCGTCCATCTGGCCGACCGCGCCCCGCAGGCCCTCGAGCACCCCCATCTCGATCATCTGCTCCATCTGCTCCTTCGAGCCGAAGAACGAGCGCATCTCCATCCGCGTCCCGCCGTCGTGCTCGGTGAGCGTCACCCGGGCGGTCGTGGTTCCCATGTCGGTGTTCTTCGTGCCGTCCGGGTTGGCGAAGCCGTCGACGAACTCGAGCGACTCCGGCGGCTCGACCGACGTGACCTGCCACCAGCCGCCGTGCCTGTCGCCGTCCGGGCCGGTCATGAAGTAGGTCACCTCGCCGCCGGGCGTCAGGTCGTGCTGCTCGAACGTCGCCGGGTGCGACGGCGGGCCCCACCAGCGCTCGAGCTTGCGCGGGTCGGCCCACAGCTCCCACACCTGATCGCGCGGCGCGTCGAAGTCGGCGATCAGCGTGAGGCTCAGGCTGTCGAGGTCGGTGTCGAGGCTGGTGACGCTCATGGGGTGTGTCCCTTCGGGTTGGTGCTGCCCTGCTCTGGGTCGGAGGAGCGCGCGAGCAGCCCGGCCATCCGATCGACGCGGCCGCGCCACGTCGCCTCGAGCTGGTCGAGGGCCTGCCGCGCGCCCTGTACTGCGTCCGGCGAGGTGTGCACGAGCTGCTCGCGCCCGCGCCGCTCCTTGGTCACGAGGCCGGCCCGCTCGAGCACCGCGACGTGCTTCTGCACCGCCGCGAAGCTCATCGGATAGGCCTCGGCCAGCCGCGAGACGGACGGCCCTCCCCCACTGCACCGGCGCAGGATGTCGCGGCGCGTGGGGTCCGACAGCGCGTGGAACACGCTGTTGGCGATCTCATCGGTGGGCTGACCTACAACCATCTGGTTGTACATTAGCACCGGCGACGGTTCTCCGCCGCGAGGGCACCGACTGAGCGTGTGTCAGCATCGGACCCGATGTCCGACTCCCCCACGCTCACGCTCCTGCACAACCCGCACTGCTCGACGTCCGTGCATGCCCTCGACGCGCTCGAGGCCGCCGGCCACGAGGTGACGGTCCGCAAGTACCTGCTGGTCGCCGAGCGCCCGGACGCCGACGAGCTGCGGTCGCTCGCCGAGCGGCTGCGGGGCGATCCGCCCGACGCGCTGATCCGGCGCGACAAGGTGTACGAGCGGCTCGGGCTCGAGGCGGACGGGCTCGGGATCGACGAGGTCGTCGCGATCCTCGCCGAGCACCCGCAGCTGCTCCAGCGCCCGATCCTCGACGACGGCCAGGCGGCGATGATCGGCCGTCCGCGGACGCGCGCCGCGGCGTGGGCCGAGGCCGGCCGGGTCGCCTGAACGCAGCAGTGCCCCCGCCGGGACCTGCTCGGCGAGGGCACGTCTTCTGATCACCCGCGGTCAGACCGTGCCGCGGGCGAAGTCGGAGATGAGCTGCGGCGTCGCGGTGTCGAAGCCGACGACGTCGAGCATCCCCGCGTCTGTGGGATCGGCGATCGAGAACCCGTTCGAGACCATCCCGACCACGACGAGGCGCGCGTCGATCCCGGACTGCTCGCGGTAGGCCCGCAGAGCAGCAGCGGGAGCGAAGTCGCCCGCCCACGTCTCGGAGTCGGTGTAGACCACGAACGTGTCGATCTCGCGACCCTGCGCCAGCGCGTAGCGCATCGGCAGGGCGCAGTCGGTGCCGCCGAACGGCAGCCCGCTCACCGTGTTGACGACGTCGTCGAGACGCTGGCGCGGGCCGATCGCCAGGGGCGTGATCCCGTCCTCGCCCCAGCCGTAGGAGCGGCGGGTGCCGCCCTTCCAGCCGCCGCGCCCGGCGAAGAAGCCCACGATCTCGTGGCGCTCCTCCGTCGCGGCCGTGATCAGGGCCAGCGCCGCCGACGCATCGCGCGGCGTCAGGCCCGGCACACCCGCGATCGAGCCGCCCTGCATCGAGCCCGACACGTCGAGCGCAACGAGCATGCGGCGACCGGCCGGCTCGACGTTCCCGAACGTCGCGTAGAACGCGGCGTCGAGCGCGTCGACGACCTCGCGGACCGGGTTCCACGTCCCGCGCCCACGCACGCCGTGACCGGCGGCGTACGTGCGCAGCGCCGCGAGCACCGCGATCGGGTGCACGCGTGCGCGGCGCAGGCGGTCCGCATCACCGAGCTGAGCGACGACGCGCGCCGTCCCGGACGAGCCGGGAGCGAGCACGCCCACGCGGGTCATCGTCGCGAGGTTGCGCACGAGCGCCGTCATCGGCATGCGCTCGAGCAGCGCGTCCCAGACCTCCGGGGAGGCCAGGTGGTCGCTGCGCAGCGCCTCGCGCGGCAGGCCGTGCTCGCGGACGAGCGCAGCTGTCGCCTCCGGCGTGGCCGCCTCCTGCGCCTGCGTGAACGCGCCGACGATCTCCGGGGTGCCCTTGGTGTCGCCACCGCGGACGATCCACTCGAAGAGTCGAGCGTGCTCGGTCGTGACGTTCAGCGTCGGGTTGCCGGCGCTGACCGTCTTGCCCGGGTGGGCGAGGCGCAGGAGATCGCGGTGCGTGACGCCCTCGCGCTGGCGGTACTTGACCGCCTGGTACGCGAGCTCGTCCGCCGTGCGACCGGCGTACCAGCCGCCGACCGCGCGACGCAGACCACGGCCCCAGCCGCGGAACCCCTCCACGAACATCGCGAAGCGGAACAGGTGCGTGCCCGTGCGGCAGACCTTCGGCAGCGCGTCGAGCGCGGCCTTGCGCGTGGCGTCGTCGGCCGCGCCCGCGGCCATCGCGAGCGCAAAGACCGCCGGGTCGTTCTTCGGCGCGCGGCCCTCGGCCGACACGGCGACGATCTCGGCGACCGTGCGGGCGCCGTCGGCCGTGAGGCAGCGCTGGACGGCACCGGCGTTCTCCCGCGTCAGCGTCGCCTCGCCCGCGTAGAACGACCCGCCCTCGGTGCCGAGGACGAGGAAGCGACGCAGACGCGTCCAGTCGTCGACCGGGAACGAGCGGCCCCCGGCCGAGTTGATGGCCTCGCCGTCACGGCGGCGGACCAGGCGGTTCAGGTACGACATGTGCGGTCCTCCTTTCGCGAGGATCGGGTGGCGTGGAGATCGGCCTCGGCGGCGAGCGCATCGCGGAAGCGGTGCAGCGCGCCGATGAGCGTGTCGACCTTGTGGAGCGAGTTCGCGCGGTCGCCCGGCGAGTCGACCTCGAACCAGAGGCTGATCTCGTTCGAGCAGTCGCCGATGCGCAGACGGACGCGCGGCTCCGGCGTCCCGCGGCGGTTGGTGTGTCCCGACGTGTCCTGGACGAAGACGCGCACGAACGCGTCGCCGTGGAAGCCGGGAAGGTTCAGCATGAGCCGCTCGTCGACGCGCGCGGCGCCGTGGCCCTTGCGGCGACGCCCGAAGAGCTGCGGGGCGCGCTGCACGTACTGCGCGAGGTACGACATCGGCCCTCCTCTCGGGCTCGCTGGTGATCGGAAGGGGTTCTGCTGCGGTCGTGGTGCACGGCCGGCAACTGCTCTACCGCTGAGCTACCGGCCCCCGAGGGGACCGGGCGGGATTCGAACCCGCGACCTGTCGATGAGGTGTCGAGAACCGGATCCGTTCCGGCCCGCAGCAGAAGGGTTTCGTCGCGGTCGTGGTGTGCACGCCGGAGGAACCGCGCCGGTGGTTGCCGGCGGCGGCTGCGGGCATCGAACCCGCTGCGGCGCGCTCCGAGGAGCAGACGCCGTCCGACCGAGAACCGGCACGCGCCGGCCCGCGACGAGCACGCTCGGCTGGAGTCGAACCAGCGACCTCCGCCTTCGTAGGGCGGCGCTCTGTCCTCTGAGCTACGAGCGTACGGAGAGCCTCCGGCAGGAGTCGAACCCGCTCCCCGGCCGTACGACGGGCGTGTGCTGCCGTTGAACACCACGGAGGCTTGATGGGTGGCCGGCCGGGATCGAACCGACGCTGCAGGGTTCACGACCCCGAGTGCTGCCGCTACACCACGGCCACCACGTACGACGGGAACGACCGGTCTCGAACCGGCGACCTCTCGCTTGACAAGCGAGCGCTCTGACCACTGAGCTACGTCCCCCGACCAGGTACCTCCGGCGGGACTCGAACCCGCAGCTTCCGGGTTGAGAACCCGGCGTCTTGACCACTTCGACCACGGAGGCACGACGGACAAGTGTGGCCGGCGGAGTCGAACCTGCGACGCCTCGCGTTTCAGGCGAGCGCTCTACCTTTGAGCTACGGCCCCACGGGCTGACGGCCGCCGGGCGGCCTCGTGAGAGGGACGCCCGGCGGGCCGATCAGTCGAGGAACGCGACGTGCGCCATCGCGCGCGCCGCGTGCTCGGTGTTCATGACCACGCGGTGCCAGAACGGCAGCACGATCGTCGCGTGATCGAGATGACGGACCGCGCCCTTCGCGTAGAGCTCGGGGTCGCGCGTCATCCGGGCCCAGCCGCCGTCACGGCGCGCCGCAGACTGCAGGTTGCGGAACCGCTGCTCGGTGATCCCGGTCGGGTGTTCGGCGTTCACGTACACGTTCACGCCTCCACGCCGGTGCGCGAGCTCGAGGCGGTGGAACTTCCCCCACCCCCGCGACAGCGGCCCATCGCGCAGGACGAGCTCGTCGGGCACGGCGAGCCCCGGCGCCGGGACGAAGAACCACTCGCCCTGCCGCAGGCCCGCGCTGTTGCGCCGGCGGAACCAATCCTTCGGACGCACCCGCTCGACCGCCTCGCGGACGATCTCGGGCTGCGTCGTGGCCGCACAGGAACTTGCTCTTGTCCTCGTCCGAGCGGACGAGCATGAGCAGGTGCCGGTCACGGACCGCGACGTCGACGTCGATCTCGCGCTCGGGCGCACGACCCGGGAACGTGAGCTCGAAGAACTCACCGCGCCGGTCGTGACCGACGTCGATCGTCGGCATGCCCCGCCAGGGAGGACCCTCGACCTCGAGCCGAGCACCCATCGCAGCGAAGTGCCGCTCGAGGATCTCGCTCGACATGGACTTCCTTCCTAGCTGCCGGTCTTTGGGTTGGCGGAGCGCCGGGGCCGGCAGACACCCCGTCTCTCCGTCCATCTCCCGCACGGGAGATCGACGCAGAGCCGATGGGTCTTCGCGACGAGCGTGGTCGTCGTCTTCTCATGCGGTTGTCTGTGCCACTCGCCGCCCTCGTGGGCGCTGGAGCCAGAGGCGTCGCGGGTTCACCGTTATTCGTGCACGCTGACACGCACACCATGAATATCGGTGAAAGGCGGACGGTCCTTCTCTCTCGGCGGGGCCTCGTTCGGCGCCTCGTATGTCGGGTCAGAGCAAGCTCTCCTTCGGTGGTTCAGAACGCAAAGAGGGCGGCCACATGGGCCGCCCTCGCAAAGCAACGTCCAGGTGCAAGCATCGATTCGCTAGCGCTGGAGATCCTCCGCGAGGTGGGTGCCGGGCGTCGGCCGGCTTCGGTTGGTGGTGACGAACGTCATGCGGAGGCACACCTTAGGGCACGCATGGCATCTGTCAACCGAATTTCAGAGAAAAGGTTCGAACCGCGTCGCCTCAGGCCGCGCGGCGACCCCACGAGAGGACCGCGCGCGCGTCGCTGACGCGGAAGTTCGGGTGCCCCTCGAGCGCGGCCAGCGCGCGCATCCCCGGCGAGTCGTGGCGGCGCACGAAGTCCCAGTCGCCGACGAGGTAGAGCCGGCTGCGCATCCGGGTCAGCGCCACGTTGAGGAGCTTCGCCGCCGACGCCTGGCGCGCGTCGCCGTGGAGGTCGGCGGCGCCCGCCCAGCGGACCCGGTCGTCCTGCATCAGGTCGAAGACGACGATCTCGAACTGCCGCCCCTGGAAGCGGTGCGCGGTACCGCACTCGATGCCCAGGCCGCGCTCGAGCGACAGCTCGCGCGCCCGCTCGGCCTGCGCGCGGTACGGCGTGATGAAGCCGACGTCCGCCCCGCGCGCCGCGTGGTGCCCGCCGACGATCCCGAACAGCTCGAGGCCGAGCGGACTCCACCACGAGTGCGGGAACGCCGGCACGAGCCGACGCTCCTCCAGCGCCGACGTGTCGACCAGCGTGATCGTCGCGCCGTCGGCCTCGTCGGAGGACCGCTCGCTCTCGAGGAGCCCGTCGTAGCAGAAGCCGTTGACCAGCTCCGCGACGACCGAGGGATAGCGGTACTGGCGGCGCAGCGCGACGCAGCGAGGGTGCTCCTCGGCCGACGCGCGGTCGTGGATGCCGGCGAGCGCGAAGACGTCCTCGCTCAGCCAGGGCTCCTCGGGCGTCTGATCCTCGTCGTCGGCGGCCTCGGCGATCGGCGCGTTCTGGAGGAAGTCGCCGACGAGGCCGAACGTGCGGCTCGCCCGGGCGCCCGCCACGACGACATACGGCGGCTCGATGCTCGCGGCCTCGTCGAGGATCACGACGTCGAAGCGCCGGTCGCCGCGCTGCGCGCACAGCGACGCGAGCGTGCACGCGACGACGCTCGCCCCGGCCAGCAGCTCCTCGCGCGTCTCGCGGACCTCCTTGTCGAGCTCGACGAGATCCCTGGCGTGCTCCTGGAGCTCGGCGTCGAGCGCAGCCACAGCGGCGGCTCGCTCCTCGGGATCTGCCGGCTCCTCCGTCAGCTGCTCCCGTCGCACCGGGTCGCCGCGGTTGGCCGAGATCCGCGCGTCGAGCTCGGCGCGCCGCTCCACCTCCCCCGTCAGCAGCTCGACGGCCTTGCGCAGCAGCAGGAACTCGTGCTCTGCCACCCGGCGCGACACCTTCTCCTCGGTCACCGGGCTGGCGACCCGGATGACGTCGCCGGGCTCGAGGTCCTCGAGGTCGAGCAGGCCCTCGAGCACGTTGTCGACCGCCACGTGGGTGTGCGACGCGATGAGCACGGACCGGTCGTTGGCCAGCGCGTCCTTGACCGCCTCGGTGATGACGGTCGTCTTGCCGGTCCCCGGCGGGCCCCAGACGAACGCGGCGCCCTTGCGCGTCACGGCGGCGAGCGCCTCGCGCTGGCTCGGGTCGAGCGTGACGCCCTCGCGCGGGCGCCGCGGCTTGGGCAGTGCCTTCGTGTCGCGCCACAACGCTTCGACGAGCGGGCCCTTCTCGGTCTTCTTGAGCGACGTGCGCAGGTTCTCGGCGAGCTTGACCCGCATGCCGTCGAGGGCGAAGACCCGCACCGACCGCACGTCGGTGAGCGCACGGCGGGTCTTGGCCGGCACGTCGAAGCTGATCTGCGAGCCCTCGAAGCGCACGAGCGTGACGAGGTGGCGGTCGTCGGGCGCGCCGTCGCCGAGCTCCACGTCGACCACGTAGTACTGCTGGTCGAACCAGCGACGCCGCTGCGACGAGCGCACCTCGATTCGCTTGCCCGCGGCCGGGAACCGGACCGGGTCGGGCGAGATCGGCGTCCCGCGGACGCCGCTGCGCACGAACGCGTCGAGCCGAGCCTCCACCGCTCCCAGCGCGCTCTGCTTGATCTCGGGCCACCGCATCTCGGCGATGAATGGTGGCGCGCGCACCGGCGATCCCGGGTAGTCCCCTTCGCAGATGCCCTCTGAGAACGACACCGTCGACGTCGCCGCGGCCGAGCGCGCGCTGCGCGAGAAGCAGGCCGATCTCGAGCAGCGGCTGGGCCGGTTCTCGGCGATCCCTGAGCGCGGATCGAACCTCGGCTTCGGCAAGCGGATCGGCGACGGCACGATCGAGGCGGTCGACCGGCTGAACCAGATCGGCGTCGGAACGCGGCTCGAGTCGCGCCTCGAGCGCGTCGAGCGCGCGCTCGAGAAGGTCGAGGACGGCACCTACGGCACGTGCGATGTCTGCGGAGACGCGATCGATCCCCGCCGGCTGAAGGTCGCGCCCGAGAGCACGGTCTGCGTGGCCTGCCCGCTCCCAGCGCGCTGAGGGCGACCTCAGGACTGCTGTATGTCAGGCATACAGGCGTGTATGTCCCCGACGTACGTTCCGTTGGCGGTGGGTCGGGAGGCCTACACGCGACGCACGAGCGCCGCGCAGCGCACCTGCGCGGACCGCGTGCTCGCCGGGACGCGGAGACGCAGTCCCTTGGCGCCGGCGGGCAGCGTCAGCCGGAAGCGACCGAGCCGGTCGCTGCGGGTCGAGCGCACGCGGCGCCACGCCCGGCCCGAGCGACGCTCGAGGACGACCGTGGCCACCGCGGTGCAGGAGGAGGCGGTCGCGCGCAGGCGCCCGCTCAGCGTCCGGCCGCGGCGGGTGAGCGAGACGGTCCGCGGCGTGGCGCTCCCGGCGCGCGGCGCCGGCACGCTGGTGCCCGGCGACGACCCGCCGATGCCCGTGCTCGGCGACGTCCCTGCGCCGGCCGTGCCGTTGCCGGTCCCGGCTCCGGTCCCCGTCGTCCCAGGATCGGTCGTCCCGGGATCCGTCGTGCCGGAGTCGCCGGTGCCCGGGTCCTTCGTGCCGGGATCCGGGTCGGGGTCGGTCGTCCCGGGATCGGCATCGGGATCGCCGCCACCCGTCGGCGGCGGCGGCTTCGCCTCGTCGACCCGCGCTACGAACGCGTCCGAGCACGACGGGAAGTCGAGGCTCGACCGCAGGAAGTCGCAGTTGCCGCCCGCCCAGCGCGGCTGCGGCGCGCCGGCCGTCGTCGCGAGGTCGGGCGAGTGCGTGACGCCCGCGATGTACGCATCGCCGCCGGCGAGCGCCACGCCGGTCGCGTAGTCGTCGGAGAGGCCGCCGTGCAGCGTGCCGTACTCCGCCCGTGACTTGGCGGCGTCGAGGCGGACGATGAACGCGTCCGAGCAGTCCGAGCGTGCGCCGCACCACGTGTGGTTGTGCTTGGACTCACGCTGGAACGCGTCGACGAGCGGGAAGCCGCCCGCGGCGTAGGGCGAGCCGCCGGCGACGTAGGCGCGGCCGGAGCCGTCGAGCGCGATCCCGAGCCCCGTCTCGTCGCCCGACCCGCCGAGGTACGTCGAGGCCAACAGCCTCGAGCCATCCGCCGACAGCTCGAGGGCGAAGGCGTCCGCGTTGTTCGTGCAGCTGTACTCGGACGGGTCGTCGTTGCACAGGCGGTCCATCGCGCCGTCGGTGGTCGGGAACGTCCGCGACTCGGTCGTCCCGGCGATGTGGACATCGCCCGCGCCGTCGAGCGCGAGCTCGTCGCCCTCGTCCCAGTCCTCGCCGCCGAACGCCGTCGCCCACTGCAGTGCCGAGCCGTCCGCGGCGAGCCGCGCGGCGAAGACCTCCGTGAACGACGGCGCGGGGTCGGCGTCGTAGGAGCCGGCCGTCGCCGGGAAGTCCTTGCTCCCCCAGCTCGCGACGTCGCCGGTCAGCACCGGCCGGCCCTGGCCGTCGAGCGCGACGTCGTTCGGCTCCTCGACCGACCGGTCGCCGCCGAAGTACGTCGACCAGTCGAGCGCGGCGCCGCTCGCCGACAGGCGCGCGACGAACCCCTCCGAGCAGCGGCCGCCGCTCTCGGTGGCGGGCGCGCCGCAGCGGCGGTCGGCCGCACCGGCGGTCGTCGGGAAGTCGTACGCGTCGGTCCACCCCGTGACCACCGCACGGCCCTGGCCGTCGACCGCGATCCCGCGCCCGACGTCGCCGAGCGACGCGCAGCCGCCGAGGTACGTCGAGTACCCGAGCGTCCGGCCGTCCGGCCCCAGCTTCGCGACGAACGCGTCGCCGTAGGCGCCCCCGCAGTTCCAGCTCGACTGGACGGCCGAACGCGTCGGGAAGTTCGGCGACATCGTGTTGCCGGTCACGTAGGCGTTGCCGGCGGCGTCGGCGGCGACCCCGCGGGCCACGTCGTGATCGCGGCCCGACAGGTAGGACAGGTGCACGAGCGCGCCGCTCGGCGCGTACTTGGCGACGAACGCGTCGGTGCAGCGGTCGATCTCGCCGCAGATGGCGTTGCGCTCGTCCCAGCCGTCGAACGCGCCACCGCCGGGGAGGTCGCGCGAGATCGTCGTTCCGGCGACGTAGACGTTGCCGGTGGGATCCGACGCGACCGCCAGGGCGCTGTCGTCGAGCCCGCCGCCGAGGTACGTCCCCCACTCGAGCACGGGGTCGATGACGAGCGTCCGGCGGCGGTCGTACCGGTCGACGTCGAACCGTACGCCGCCGTCGCGGGTCAGCGCGAACCGCGCGGGCACGCGGACCTTCCGCGCGCCCTCGCGCTGGTAGGCGATCGGTGCCGGCTGGCGCAGCGTGCCCGCCGCCGTCCGCAGCAGGAGCGAGCCGTCGCGGTCGATCGACGGACGCGAGGTGCCGCGAAAGTCGAGCACGACGCCGCGCGGGTCGGCGCCCGGCGCGACGATGAGGTCGTACTCGAAGCGGTCCGCGGAGCCCTGGCGGACGACCATGTCGATCCCGGGCCGCAGGTCGGGAAGCCGCAGCCGCCCGAAACGCTTGGCGCCGGTTCGCCAGCGCGCAGGGTTCGATCCGCGGAAGTCGTTGACGACGCCCGGCAGCGCCCGGCCGGTGAGCACGCGCCGTGCGCGGCGGGCGCCGCGCATGCGGACGCTCACGGTCGTGCCCGCCCCCGGCAGCGCCCCGCGCGCGGGCAGGGACAGCGTCGGTCCGCTCGCGTCGACAAGCAGCGCGTGGTCGCGCGAGCGCGCGATCCAGCGCTCCGCCGTCCCGGGAGCCCGTAGGTCCCGGGCGAACCCGCCTGGGTGCCCGAGCGTGCCGCGGCGGGCCGACGCTGCGCGTGCGGTGGGCACGCCGTCGATCGGGTCGGTGTAGCCCCGCAACACGGTCTCGTGGAACTTGCAGCCCGGCGTGCCGCCGGGCTCCATCGCGACCAGCTCGCCGCCCACGGGGAGCAGCAGCAGGCCCTCCCCCAGCGCCAGGCCCTGCTGCCGGCCGCCACCGCCGCTCGTCCCGGTCCGTGAGCACCACACCGGCTTGCCCGTCGTCTTGTCGAGCGCGAACAGCGCGTCCCACCCGAGCGCGTACACCACGCCGCCGGCCACGAGCGGAAAGCTCATGAGGCCGTTCCAGCCGCCGAACTCCCACTGGCGCGCCCCGGTCACAGCGTCGACCGCCTCGAGCACGTCGCCCTGCGCGTGGGGCTCGCTCGAGAGGAGGTACGCGCGGTCGGCCTCGACGGCGGGCAGGCCGCCGGACCAGTGGCTGCGCAGCCGCGTGCCGGTCGTCGCGTTGAACACCGGGCCGTTCGGAGCACCGCCGACGTAGACGCGCCCGCCCGCGACCGCCGGCTCGCTCTCCATCCCCGACGACGCCTCGACGGGGACCGACCACGCGGTAACGCCGGTCGTCCGGTTGCGGGCCACGAGCGTCCGGCCGTCGTTGGAGTAGATGCGCTCGCCATCGACCGCGACCCCGGGCGGCGCGGCGCTCTCGTGCCACCACTTCACGTCGCCGGTGAGCGCGTCGAGCGCGTACAGCCCGTGCCCGTACCCGCTGACGCCGACGTACGCGATCCCGCCGGACACGACCGCGCCGCGGAACAGGCCAGAGCCGTCGCGCCCCGGCCACGTGCTGCGCGACCACCCGGGCGCTCCGGTGTCGGCGTCGAAGGAGAGCAGCGCGTTCAGCGTGCTGACGATGATCTTGCCCGAGCCGATCGCGGCGCCCTGGATGTGCCCGGTGATCGGACGGCTCCACAACGTCGCGCCCGTCGCCGGGCTCAGCGCGACGACCCGGCCGGGCTCGCCGGGAACCTGATGGGTGACGTAGACGCGACCGCCGCCCGTGAGCGGGAACCGCACCTCGTGCTGCCCGGGCGCGCCCGCGTTGAACGTGCGCCGCCAGCGCTCGCGCAGCGGGGGCGCGAACGGCGTCGCACTGACCCCGGTGTGCGCCGCGTCGAGCTGCGTCGAGGTCGTGGCCGCGCCGGCCGGGTCGCTGCCGCAGACCATCGCCCCAAGCAGAGCGACCGCCGTGATGACTGCGGGTCGGCGCACGCCCTGAACGGTAGTGACCGTCCCCGCGCCACGACCCCGGTCGGCGTTTGACTTCAACCGCGGTCGAAGGCCTAGCGTCAGCGGCGATGCATTACACGACCTTCGGGCGCAGCGGGCTGCGCGTCTCCGAGCTCGCGCTCGGCACGATGACCTTCGGCGGCGACGAGGGCGTCTCGCTCGACGACGGGCGGGCGATCCTCGACGCGTACGCCGAGGCGGGCGGCAACTTCGTCGACACCGCCGACCGCTACCGCGGTGGCGCGTCAGAGCGGATGGTCGGCGAGCTGCTGGGCTCCGATCGCGACCACTTCGTTCTCGGCACGAAGTACACGCTCGAGTCGCGCGCCGGCGACGTCAACGCGGCGGGCAACCATCGCAAGAACCTCGTCCAGGCGCTCGACGCGTCGCTGAAGCGGCTCCAGACCGACTACGTCGACGTCTACTGGGTGCACGCACGCGACACGCTCACGCCGGTCGAGGAGGTCATGCGCGCCCTCGACGACCAGGTCCGCGCGGGGAAGATCCTCTACGCGGGCGTCTCGGACTGGCCCGCCTGGGAGGTCGCGCAGGCCAACACGCTGGCGGCCGAGCGCGGCTGGACGCCATTCTGCGGCCTGCAGATCGAGGTCTCGCTCATCGAGCGGACGACCGAGCGCGAGCTGCAGCCGATGGCGCGGGCGCTCGACCTGGCGGTCTGCGCGTGGTCGCCGCTGTTCGGCGGTCTGTTGACCGGCAAGTATCTGGCGGACTCGTCGCACGAGGAGGCGGGCCGCGGCCGGCGCGCGGACCGCGGCGTGGACGCGCGCGCCGAGGCGATCGTCCGCGAGACCGTCGCCGTCGCGGACGAGCTCGACGTGCTGCCGTCGCAGGTCGCGCTCGCGTGGCTGCGCGGCCGTCCGGGAACGGTGATCCCGATCGTCGGCGCCACGAGCCTGCGCCACCTCGAGCAGAACCTCGGATGCCTCGACGTCTCCCTCTCGGCGGAGCAGACGGCGCGCCTCGACGCGGTGAGCGCGGTCGACCTCGGGTTCCCCTACGCGTTCCTGCAGGGCGACACGGTGCGCAACCTCGTCTACGGCTCGCGGCGTGGCCAGATCCGCGAGCGCGACCGGCTGATGGCCGACGGCTAGGAGGGCGCGCCCCGCTCGGCGAACTTGCGCAGCGCGGTCGAGATGTTCTTCGTGAGCGTCTTCTGGACGAGCGCGCCCGTGCCGGGGACCTTGCCGTCGAAGTCGATCGTGTAGTCCAGCCGCGAGCCCGTCCCCTGCCGCGAGAACCGCATGACGCCCTCGTGGTCCTTGAGGATCCCGCCCTTCGTGATCCGGTAGCGGATGAGCTCGTTGGGGATCACCTCGGTGTTCGTCTCGACGAACCCGGGCAGCGGCCCGACCTTCAGCTCACGCGACGCGCCGGCACCGTTGCGCGTCCCGTCGGTCCCGTCGCTGAGGCGCTTGATCTTCGCGCCGAACAGCGGCTCGAGGTTCTCCTGCTCGCTGAGGTACGCGAACACCTCCTCGACGGGCTGCGGGAAGTCCTGGGTGACGTGAACGCGCTGCATGCAGCGGCAGCCTGTCAGGTCGCGGGCTGGTCACGCGGCGCGGCGCGGTCTCCCGTGCTCGAGATGGTGAAGCCGGTGACAGCCGTGGCAGAGCACGGTGAGGTCGGCATCGACCTCCTCCCCGTAGCGCTCGTAGCTGCGGTGGTGGACCTCGAGGTCTTCGGTGTGGGTGGCGTCGAGGGCGCAGGCGTGGCCCGCGCGATCGAGCGCTGCCTCGCGCCGCCGCTTCCACTCGGGGGTGCGGAGGTACTTCCAGTGCGGCATCGCGCGAAGCTCCGCGAGGCGTTCCTGGGACGGAGCAGCATCGACGAGCGAGATGGGGGTTGGAGGATCGGCCGCGAGCCGCCAGACCCCGTAGGCGGGGTTCTCGACCTTGCGCTTGTTCTTGAGGTTCGTGAGCGACCACTGCAAGCGATGGTGGACCGCACTCTCGTGCTTGTCGGCCGCCGCCTCGGGAGCGGGAGCGGCGAGCTCGCGAGCGGTGAAGCCGCCGTGCGCCAGAGCCCAGTCGCGAATCGCGGTCCTCGTCGCCTCTCCCCCCAGCGCACGCAGCGCATCGAAGGTCGCGGCCTCGGCCCGCAGCCTCACGGCCCGTCGCTCGTCTTCGTCCAGCTCTCGCTCAAGCACGTCCCGATGGTCGGCCACCGGTCCGCTGGGCTTGAGCGGGCGGGCTCGGTTACGGCTGGGCGTCCAGCCGCAGGCGCTCGGCTCGCGACGAGCCGCTGCCCGGGTCGATCTCGACGAGGTCGGCGGTGATTGGCGTGAACGGGTCGGCCGAGTAGGTGAGCTGGCCTAGGCCGACGGCAAGGGCGTCGTCGAGGTTGCCGGTGCCTCCTCCTCCGACCGTGCCGCCGTTGACGACGGTGACCGTCGGCGCGGGCCGCTCGGCCGACGGGAAGTGCGTGTGACCGACCGCGAAGACGATCGGCCCGGCGGGCGGCGAGGCCTGCATCTCGGCGATCGAGATCCGCAGCAGGTCGGGGTTGTGGACCATGACGACGTCGACCTTGCCGATGAGCGGCCGCAGCCAGTCGGCGAACGCGCGGGTCTCGTCCTCGGTCGGACGCTCGTAGCGGTCGGCGTAGTTCTCGGCCCGCAGGCGGATGTCGTTGTCGTCGTAGCCGGCGACCCGCAGCGGGCCGACGCGGACGACGACGTCGCCGCGCTCGCCGCTCTCGAGCAGGCGGCCGGAGCGCCCGAGGACGATCGCTCCCTCGCGCACCAGCCGGCTCAGCAGGACGTCGCTGTCGTGGTTGCCCGGCACGAACAGGAACGGCTTGCCCGCACGGACGACGCGGCGGGTCAGCGAGGTCTCGATCGGCGCGCCGGTGTCGGTGAGGTCGCCGACGAACAGCAGCGGCCCGCCGGCGGCCGCGCTCTCGAGCGTCGGCAGCGACACGAGGTTGTTGTGCAGGTCCGACGCGATCGTCACCCGCGGAAGGCCGGTCACCGCGACCCGCGTTCCCGGTGCGGTGACGAGCCGCGCGAGGCCGACGAGCTGCGCGTCGAGCTCGTCGCTGAGCGCCGCGGCGGACGCGGCGACGCCCTGCACGGCCTCGAGCGCGCGCGGCACCTCGGGCCCGTGGGCGTAGAACTCCGGCGAGGTCATGTCTCCGCGCGGCGGCAGCCAGGCGACGATCGCGCCGGCGCACGCCACCGCGGTCGCGCCGGCCGCGACCGCCGACCACCGCCACCGGCGCCCGCGGATCGCCGCCGCCACGAGTCCCGCGGCCAGCAGCGCAACGAGGAACACCGCAACGACGACACGCCGGATGTAGCCCTCCACCGCCTCGGCCGCCTCGTCGCGGACGGCGTCGACGTCGACGCGGCCGGCCTCGCCCAGGCGGACCGCCGCGACCCGGTCGATCGTCCGCACGTCGACCCGCAGCCGCACCGGCAGCCGGACCGAGCCGAACCGCACGCCCCAGTCGACGAGCGGCACGTACAGGTCGAGGGCGCCCTCGTGGCCGAGGTCTGACTCGAGGTGCACGGTCCCGACGCTGAGCTCGCGCTCGTACGTGTAGAGCCCGAGCGCGGCGGAGCCTCCGGCGACGCCGGCCAGGACCACGGCGAGGATCGCGAGCGCCCGGCGCATGCGCTCACCATATGGACCGCCGGGGAGGATCGGGGTGCCCCGGCGCCAGCACTGGGGAGTTCACCCATGCGCTCGCACCGGGGGGAGCTCAGAGTGATCGTCGATGGCTGAGACGACCCCCCACCCCTTCACCGACCTCACCCCCCGTGAGCGGCACATCCTCCAGCGCGTGGTGCGCGGCTGCTCGAACGGCACGATCTCGCGGGAGCTCTTCCTCAGCGAGGCGACGGTCAAGACCCACGTGAGCCGGATCCTCGGCAAGCTCGGCGTCGTCAGCCGCGTGCAGGCCGTCGTCCTGGCCTACGAGACGGGCTTCATCCGTCCCGGCGAGGCGTTCGAGGGCGAGCAGCAGGCGCCGCTGCGCATCGCCGTCTGAGCCGCAGGGTCAGGCCGCGGGCGCGTCGTCGGCGGGCTTCGCGCCCACCTCGGCCAGGCGCTCGTGCAGCCGCTCGCGCAGCTCGTCGGGCTCGAGGTCGGGCTGGCTCTGCCGTCGCCGCGCGACGAGCACGCCGGTAGCGGCCACGCCCGCGGCGCCCGCCAGGCCGATGATCTTCCAGGGAGGCCGCCGCACGGGGGCCTAGGGTAGGCCGCTTGCGCGACGCCCCTCCCCTTCCCCTGCTCTCGCTCGACGACGCCGTCGAGATGGCGGCGACCGGCGACGTGTGGCTGTTCCGGGGCAGGTCGCTGGCCGACCAGGCGATCCGCACCGTGACCAACAGCCCCGTCAACCACGTGGGGATGGTCGTCGCGCTCGACGACCTGCCGCCGCTGCTCTGGCACGCCGAGCTCGGGAAGTCGCTCCCCGACGTGTGGACGGGCGAGCGCCAGCGCGGCGTCCAGCTGCACCTCCTGCGCGACGCGGTCACGACGTGGCGCGAGAGGTACGGCCAGCGTGCGTGGTTCCGCCAGCTCGACGGCGAGATCACGCGCGAGCACGAGGACCGGCTCATGCAGATGATCGAGCGCTTCGACGGCCGCGCCTTCCCGACGATGGCGGGCCTCGCCCGGCAGTGGGCGCTCGGCCGGATCCGCCGGCGCACGTCGCTCGAGACGATCTACTGCGCCGAGCTCGTCGCCACGACCTATCAGGAGATGGGCCTCCTGCCCGCCGACCGGCCCGCCAGCTGGTACGACCCGGGCAAGTTCTGGAGCGGCGACCGCGTCGAGCTCGTGCCGCCGTTCGCGCTCGGCGGCGAGCTCGCCGTCGCGTAAGCGCGTGGACCAGCGTTCGATGGCCGC
The DNA here is from genome assembly GCA_902806215.1 of uncultured Solirubrobacteraceae bacterium. Classification (GTDB taxonomy): domain Bacteria; phylum Actinomycetota; class Thermoleophilia; order Solirubrobacterales; family Solirubrobacteraceae; genus CADCVT01. The sequence continues at coordinate 21,789 of CADCVT010000172.1, forward strand.
GCGCTCAGGTGCTCCTTTACGGTCGATCGCATGTCCCGGATCCCCCGCCTCGCACCCCTCGCCGTCCTCCTCGCGCTCGCCGGCGCGGGCTGCGTCCAGATCACCTCGGAGACCTCCGAACAGCTCGACCTGATCGGCGACGTCGCCGTCCACACCGACCTGTGCGCGGAGGGGATCGAGATCTCGGCGCGCCGGGTCTCCGAGGGCGATCACGAGGAGACCGGCACGTGCGGCATGAACGACCTCGGCCGGGCGCAGCTGCTCGTCGCCTACCGCGTCCCCGACGGCGCCGAGCCCGTCGAGGTGCGGGTCGGCGCCGGCCTGACGCTCAAGCCGTCGCCCACGTACGCCGACGCGCTCGAGGCGCGGCACCCGACGGGTCCGGGGCGCCGCTGGGTCGGTTACGTCAGCGACGCGCGGGACTTCGACGCCGGTGACCTCCGGGCCAGCCTCGACGCGCGCTTCACGCTCCCCGACGGGAGGCCATACCGCGGGCCGTTCCCGTTCCGGACGGTCGCCGGGTACCGCGAGCTGCCGGGAGACGCCGCGCCCGACGCCCCGATCGACTGCGCCGCGAAGGCAACTGACTGCGACACGGGCCGCGACGGCGCGGGCACGGAGGTCGACGTCGATCAGGCGACGCGCGACCTGGCGATCCTCCCCGGCGACGAGGTCGTCCTGACCGCCGGCGAGCGCGGGCACGTGCCGTTCCGCGCGGTGTTCGCGGGAGCAGACGACCCGGGGCTCGACTTCGCGCTCGGGGTGCAATCCGTCGACGGCTTCGACGCGCGCCCGCTCTCAGAGACGCTCCACCCACGTCCGGACTCTGACTCTCTCGCTGATGCTGTTGTCGAGGTTCCGGCCACCGCGAAGCCTGGGCGGTACCGGCTGCGGATGACGGCCGCGCTTCCGAACGGGCAGATGCGCTCTGGTGAGACATCCTTCGTGGTGAAGACCGCCGCCCTTGCTGCCGTCAGTCAGGACGAGGCTCCGAGTGCCGTGGCGCTTCCCCCGGCGGCGGCTGTGTCGCCCGCGGTGGAGGCTCGGCTCACGGTCGAGGCTTCCGCGGCGGCTCGGCGGTGCCTGAGCCGCCGGACGGTCCGTATCCGCCTGCGACGCCGCGGCGCCCGCGACACCGCTGCGGTGCGCAGCGTCCGCGTCAACGGGCGGCCGGTGCGGTTCCGGACCGAGGGACGCACGCGGCTCGTGGTCGACCTGCGCGGGCTGCCGCGCAGCGCCTACGCGTACCGGATCGCCGCCCGGCTCTCCGACGGCACGGTGCTCGTCGACCCGCGGCGGTACCGGACGTGCACGCCGAAGCGCGCGCGCCGCCTGCCGGGGCTCCGGGGCTAGTTCGAGGTGGCGGCTTCGCCGAGCGCGACGGCGACCGCGCGCTCGCGCAGCGAGGCCATCGGACCGAGCATCGCGCCGACGTAGGGCATGGCCTCGGTGTCGTCCTCGCGCAGCCAGCCGCGGCCGGTGCGCGTGGTGACCCACTCGTCGGCGGCGTCGTGGAAGGCGCTGAACCGCGCGAGGGTCATCACCACGTGGGCGTTGCCGCCGGCGTCGGCGAGCCGGTGCAGCTCGTCGCGGACGCCCGTGAGCTCGCGCAGCGCGAGGACGTCGTCGACCTCGAGCTCGGTGCCGCGGTGGCGCTCGAGGATCATCTCCCCGAGGGCGTGCGAAGCGGCGCCGAGCTGCTCCGTGGACAGGTCGAACGAGACGTTGGCGACCGGCGCCCCGTCAGGGTCCCGCAGCGTCTGGATGTCCTCGTTGACCATGGCTCGCTTAAACCTCTACCCACATCATCGGCCAGAACCGGCATTCGTTGTGTGAACTTGCATGCCTTCCCTAAACCGCATCGGCCCGGAAGGTCCCGGCCGATAGCGTCCCGTCGCGATGAGCAGCGAACGAGACCTCGACATCGTCGTCTACGGAGCCACGGGCTTCGTGGGACGACTCACCGCGGAGTACCTGGCGCGCAGCGCGCCCAGCGGGGTGCGGATCGGGCTCGCCGGCCGCTCCGCCGACAAGCTCGCGCGGGTCAAGGAGGAGATCGGCAAGGAGGACTTCGACGTCATCGTCGCCGACTCCCAGGACGCCGACGCCCTCGAGCAGATGGCGCGCCGAACGAAGGTCGTCGCCACCACCGTCGGCCCGTACCGGCAGTACGGCGAGAAGCTCGTCGCCGCCTGCGCGTCGGTCGGCACCCACTACGCCGACCTCACCGGCGAGGTCCTGTTCATCCGCGACATCGCCGACCGCTTCCATGACACCGCCGCCACGACCGGCGCGCGGATCGTCACCTCGTGCGGCTTCGACTCAATCCCCAGCGACCTCGGCGTCCTGATCCTGCACGAGGCCGCCGGCGAGGACCTCGAGGACACGACGTTCGTCGTCAAGGCGCTCAAGGGCGGCGCCAGCGGCGGCACGATCGCGTCGGCCAAGGGGCAGGTCGACGAGATGAAGTCGAGCAAGGAGCACCGCCGCAACGCCACCGACCCGTACGCGCTGAGCCCCGACCGCTCCGCCGAGCCCGACCTCGGCAAGGAGGGCGACCTGCGCGGCGCCGAGTACAACGAGGACGTCGGCGCCTGGGTCGGCCCGTTCATCATGGCCGGCATCAACACCCGCGTCGTGCGGCGCAGCAACGCCCTGCAGGAGCACGTGTACGGGCGGCGCTTCAAGTACCGCGAGGTCATGGCCTTCGGCGACGGGATCGCCGGCCGCGCCAAGGCGCTCGCCTTCGCCGGCGGCATGGGCGGCCTCATGGCCGGGCTCGTGCTCCCGCCGTCGCGGATGGTCCTCGACCGCGTGCTCCCCAAGCCCGGCGAAGGCCCCGACGAGGACGCGCGCAAGAACGGGTTCTTCAAGATCGAGATCCACACGCGCACCGCTTCGGGCAAGCGCTACGTCGCGAAGGTCGCTGCGCAGGGCGACCCCGGCTACGCAGCCACCGCCGAGATGCTCGGCGAGAGCGCGCTGTGCCTCGCCCGCGACGAGGAGCACCTCCCGCCGCGCGCGGGCGTCCTCACGCCGGCGACCGCGATGGGCACCGCCCTGGTCGAGCGCCTGCGCGCGGCCGGGCACACGTTCGAGGCCGGACCGGCGTAGGTCAGTCGGCCTCGGCCGGGAACTGGTCGAGGATCCAGCGCGCGTCGAGCACGTCGCGGCGGTAGGAGCGGCCGCGGATGAGCACGTAGTCGCGCGTGCGCACGTCGACCGGGAGCTGGCGCTCGATCGGGTACCACTCGTTGTGCTGCTGGATCAGGACGTTGAGCTCGGCGAAGTCCCAGCCCTCGGCGATCTCGGGCCAGCGGCGGGCGAAGGCGGCCCGGTCGCCGCCGGTCTCCTCGCGCAGGCGCCGGTACGCGCTCTCCAGGCGGCGGCGCTCCTTCTTGACGCCACCGTCGATCTCCACCAGCCGCTCCATCCAGCGCGGGCGGTTGCCGGCCTTGAGGTAGTTCTCGATCGAGCGGGCGTACTGCGTGCTGCTGCGCGAGAGCGGGCGGCCGACGCCGTCTGCGCCCTCGGTGGCACGGTCGACGATCCGCTCGGCGGGTGCTCGGTCGTCAGCCATTTCCGGCTCAGGGTAGGAGCTGTCCGGCCGGCGTCGTATGAGTCCGGCATGCACGCGCTCGACGACACCGCACGCCTGTACGACCTGCTGCGCGAGGCGGGCGAGGAGGCGGTGACGCTCGACGAGCTGGCCGTCGTCGGCATTCGCGATCCCGCCACGGCGCTGCTCGACCTCGAGCTCGCCGGCCATGCCGTGCACCGCCTGCGCGACAACCGCGCCGAGTGCGTGCGGCTCGCGCCGTTCGACGGCGTGCACCTGCTCGCCGAGCCCGAGCGGGAGGCCGCGGCCCCGGCGACGCCGGAGTCGACCCCGGAGCCCGAGCCGGTCCACGTGATGCTCGGCCCGGAGCCCGAGCGCGAGACCCGCCCGCTCGTCATCGCCGTCGCGCTCCTCCTGCTCGCCCTGCTCGTCGCCCGGCGCTAGCCAGCGCGCCAGGGCCGCAGGCGCGGCACCCACGCCGGGACCCCCTGCCGGTACGCGTCGTACGGCGCCCCGAACCGCTTCGCCATCACCGGCTCCTCGCGCAGGCGCACGAGCAGCGCGAGCGCTCCGCAGTACACGGCCGCGGCGAGGAACAGCACCGGCTGGCCGAGCACCAGAGCCTCCCCCACGATCACCGCCGCCGTCGCGACGTACATCGGGTTGCGCACGTGGCGGTAGACGCCGCCGACGACCAGCCGGCCGGGCGGGGCGACCGGAGCCGGCGTGCCGATCCCCTCGACGACGAACCGGACGAACGCCTGCACTAGGACAGCGAGCCCGGCGACGGCGAGCGCGACGCCGAGCAGACGTAGGACATCCGGCCACACCGCCCGCGTCTCGAAGCCCGTGAGCAGCCACGGCCCGACGCCCGCCTCGAGCCCAGGCCCGAGCAGGAAGAACAGGGCACTTCCGATCGCCGCCGCCCGTCTGCGCACGCGGGGCATCATGCCGCTCGCGCGCCGTGTCGTCCCGGATCCGCCACCGCCCGTGCCACATCTGCTCAACCCGTGGCACGTCGACGCCGTACGAAGGGGCATGAGCATCGACCGCCTCGCGGACGTCGCGCAGCACCCGTCGGTGCAGGCGGCGCTCGCCACCATCCGAGACATCCTGAACGTCGACGTCGCCTACGCGACCCACCACGACGGCGACGAGCAGATCCTCGAGGCCGTGTCCGGCGACGGTACGCCGTTCGGGATCGCGCAGGGCTCCCGGATCCCGATGGAGCTGACGTACTGCTCGCGGATCCTCGAGGGCGCCTTGCCGCCGCTCATGCCCGACGTCCGCGCGGATCCGGTCGCCGCGACGATGCCGATGACGCAGGCCGCCGGCGTCGGTGCGTTCGCGTCGGTCCCGCTCGTCCTCTCCGACGGCACCCTGCACGGCACGCTGTGCTGCGGCAGCAGCGAGGCCGCGCCGCACCTGACCGAGCGCGACCTCCGCTTCCTGCACGTCCTCGGGCGCATCGTCGCCGACCAGGTCGAGCGTGAGCTGCGCGAGCGGCACGCCCAGCGCTCGCGGATCGAGGACGCGATGGTCGCCGCGCTGCTCACCGCGGTGGCGGCCCGCGACGGCTACACCGGCGAGCACTCCGACGCCGTCGTCGAGCACGTCGCGCTGCTGCACGACGTCGGCAAGCTCGGCACGCCCGACTCGGTGCTCCACAAGCCCGGTCCGCTCGACCCGCAGGAGTGGGCGATCATGCGCGAGCACCCGGTCGCCGGCGCGCGGATCATCGGCGCGCTGCCCGGGCTCGAGCGCCTCGCCCCGGCGATTCGCGCCGAGCACGAGCGCTGGGACGGCGGCGGCTACCCCGACGGCCTCGCCGGCGAGGAGATCCCGATCGCCAGCCGCGTCTCGCTCGTCTGCGACGCCTACCACGCGATGACGAGCGACCGCCCGTACCGCCGCGCGCTCGGCCACGCCGCCGCGGTCCAGCAGCTGCGCGAGGGAGCCGGCACCCAGTTCTGCCCC
>CADCVT010000173.1 GCA_902806215.1 uncultured Solirubrobacteraceae bacterium
GTCTCGACGGTCTGAGTCGGGCGGTGCCTGTTAGGGGCGTGGACGACGCGTTCTCTCCGATCACCGCGCGGCGCGTCGGCACGAGCATGACGCTGAAGGAGCTGTGCGCGGCCACCGTCCGCTTCAGCGACAACACCGCCGCCAACCTCCTGCTCGACCGCGTCGGCGGCCCGCGCGGGTTGGAGTCGATCCTCCGCGGGCTGGGCGAGGACGTCACGCGGATGCAGAGCCGGGAGCCCGAGCTGAACGACTGGGCGCCGGGCGACACGACCGACACGACCACGCCGCGCGCGTTCGCGGACGACCTCCGCGCGTTCGCGCTCGGCGACGCGCTCGACGCACCCGAGCGCGCGCAGCTCGTCCGGTGGCTGCGCACGAACACGACCGGCGACGCGCTCGTCCGGGCCGGGGTCCCGAAGGGCTGGGTCGTGGGGGACAAGACCGGCATGGCCGGCACCTACGGCAACCGCAACGACATCGCGGTCGCGTGGCCTCCGGGCCGGCCTCCGATCGTCATGGCGATCATGACCAATCGCAGCGCTCCCGACGCCGAGCACTCCGACCGGCTCGTCGCACGGGCAGCGGCGGTCGTCGCCGCCTCACTGTCCGAGCGCCCCGGGTCCGAGCGGTAGGGTCGGCCGCATGATCTCCCGCGTGCGCGCAGCGCTGTCCCGTCAGCTCTCCCACCCGAGCGGGACGGGCGGCAAGGTCATCGCGCGGCTGATGAACAGCGGCAACCGCGATCTCAACGAGCAGGCGATCGCGCGGCTCGACGCCCAGCGCGGCACCCGCGTCCTCGACCTCGGCTTCGGCGGCGGGCTGACCTTCGCGCCGCTGTGGGAGCGCGGCGCAACGGTCGTCGGCATCGACCGCGCCGGCGACATGGTCGCCGCCGCGCGAGCGCGCCACGCGGACGAGGTCGCGGCCGGCCGGCTCGAGCTGCACGAGGGCGACGTCGCGAGGCTCCCGCTCGCCGACGGCGCGGTCGACCGCATCCTGACCGTCAACACCGTCTACTTCTGGCCCGACCTGGCGGCCGCGCTCGGCGAGCTCCACCGCGTGCTCGCCCCCAACGGCCGCGTCGTCCTCGCGATCCGCGACATGAAGGTGATGCAGCAGGTCGACCACACGGTCTTCATGCTGCGAAGCCCGGACGAGCTGGCCACCGCGCTCCAGACCGCCGGCTTCACGGACGCCGCCGTCGAGACGCCACCCGGCGGCAAGACGCACCTGATCATCGCGACACGCTGAGCTGCGCGTGAGCGACGTCGGTCGCGGGTGGTCGACCTTTCGAGGGTCGTCGGACCGCCGGCGCGAAGGCAGCACCGGAACACCGGGTCCCGGCGCGCGTTCCAGACGCTGTGCGCCGGGTCCTCCTCGTCGTCCTCGTCCTCTCGCTGCTGGCCGGCCGCGCGGACGCCTCGCCGTTTCCCGCGGCGTCCGTCGCGGCCGGTCCGGTGTGGGCGGGCGAGCGCGTCGTCTGGGTGGAGCGCCACGGCCGCGAGCACGCCGTGCTCGTCGGCGACCCGGCGACCGGCGCGCGCAGGGTCGTCGACCGCTGGCGCAGCCGGATCGCACGATCGTCGGTCACGCTCGCCGCGTCGGCGGAGACGCTCGCGGTGGTGCGGGTCGAGGGCTCGTGTCCGCCCTTCTACTGCCGCGAGTCGCTCTACAGCACGCTCGTCGATCAGCTGCGGGTCGGCCCGGTCGACGGGCCGCTGACGCTGGCGCCGCCGTGCGAGTTCGGCAGCAGCGTCGTCGTGACCGGCCGCGCGTACGCGCTGCACTGCCCGGGCGACGGAGCGGAGTACGGCCGGATCGTCATCCGCGAGGAGGGCACCGAGCGCACCGCGCAGCTCGGCGACGGGATGTTCGCGATGGCCGGGCGCATGCTCGCCGCGCCGGTCGGCTCCCCAGCGCCCGGGCAGCGCACCGGCGTCCGCGTCATCGACCGCCTCAGCGGCGAGGAGGTCCGCCGCGTCGCCGGCTCGCCCTGGCTGTTCCTCGCGGTCGACGCCGACGGAAGCGTCGCCTACACCGAGCAGGTCGGCGTCCGCCCGGACGGCACGTCGATCGAGCACGTCGTGTCGGCGCCCGCGGGTGAGGATCCTCGCCCGGTTTCGCTGCCGCCCGGCGCGCTGCGCCTGGCCGGCGGACGCGTCGCATCGGTGGGGGACTACGAGCTCGACCGCAAGCGTCGCTTCGCGGTCGCGGACGCGCGCAGCGGCGCGACGCTCGCCTCGACCGAGCGCTGGTCCGCCAGTGCGTTCGACTTCGACGGGCGGCGCCTGGTCTGGGGCGAGGCCCCGTGCGGGCGCACGACGATCCAGGTGTGGCAGCTCGGGTCCCCGCAGCCGCCGGCGCTGCCGCGCGACTGCGGCCGACCGCGCGTCCATCCGTTCGAGCGGTGGCCTCCGGGCCGCGGCCGGCTCCGGCTGTCGCTCAGCTGTCCCAAGCGCCCGGCGGGCGGCTGCGGCGGCACGGCCGCGGTGTTCGTCTCCGGCGTCCCGCATGGCCAGGCGCGACGTGCCGACCCGGTCGGGCGAGGCGAGTTCGACATCGCGGCGGGCGCCCGCGGCTATGCGGACCTCGACGTCGGCAACTTCTACCGGGCCCCCGGACACGGCTTCACGCGCCGCCACCTGCGCGTCGAGATCACCGCGTACGGCTCGCGCGACACGCACGTCCAGCGGGTCCCGCTCACCCGCCGCGCGAACGCCCGGTGATCAGCCGGTCGCGCGCGGTGCGAGCGGCGACGGTGGACTGGGCGCCGCGGCCTCGAGGGCCTTGCGCGCGGCGACGGCGTGGCGGTCGGAGAGGGAGTGGATGTAGGCGGCGATCTGGGCGCTTCCGGCGCGCTGGTGGACGCGGCGCGTCCTCGTGGTGGCGGTGTTGTGAGCCATGGGGGCCTTCCTTGTACGATGGATGTCGTACAGTACCACTTGTTCGATGACCGTCGTACAAACGCCCATCTCCCATCCGACCCGCGCCGAGCTCGACCTGGCCGCGGTCCTGCACGCCCTGAGCGACCCGGTCCGCCTGCGGATCGTGGCCTGCCTGGCCACGCAGGAGGGAGAGCCGCGCACCTGCGGGAGCTTCGACCTCCCGGTCACGAAGTCCACGTGCACGCACCACTTCAAGGTCCTCCGCGAGGCCGGCGTCATCGAGCAGCGCCCGCAGGGGACCGCCCGCCTGAACGTCCTGCGCCGCGACGACCTCGAGGCCCGGTTCCCCGGTGTGCTCGACACGATCCTGCGCGCGGCGGCGACCCCTTGACTTCAACCGAGGTTCACCATGGATGATCGCCCGATGGCCCTACGCGTCGAGGATCTCGTCAAGCGCTACCCGACCGGCACCGAAGCGCTTCGCGGCGTCTCGCTCGACATCGCCGAGGGCGAGTTCTTCGGCCTGCTCGGCCCCAACGGCGCGGGCAAGTCGACGCTGATCCACTGCACGACCGGGCTGGCCCAGCCGACGTCGGGCTCGATCCGCATCTTCGGCCACGACGCGATCGACCACTACGAGGAGGCGCGGACGGCGGTCGGCCTCGCCCCGCAGGACCTCAACCTCGACTACTTCCTCACGCTCGAGGAGACGCTCGACTACCACGGCGGCTACTTCGGCATGCCCCGCAAGGACCGTCGCGAGCGTGCGAAGGAGCTGCTCGAGGCGTTCTCGCTCACGCCGAAGAAGGACGAGCGCA
>CADCVT010000174.1 GCA_902806215.1 uncultured Solirubrobacteraceae bacterium
GAGACCGCGCGGCTCGGGGATCCGCTCGAGCACGTACGCGCACAGGCCCGGGGACTCGAGCGTCTTCAGGGCGGGCCGGAGGTCGAAGTCGTGCTGACGACCCCACGCGAGCAGCGCCGAGAGGTTGCGGTCGAGCGCGGCGAGGTCGACGATCATCAGCGGCTCGCCCGCGCCGGCGCGCTGAGCGAGGGCCGCGAGCGCGGCCAGGCTCATCGGCTCGCCGCCCGCGCCGATCGGCGGAAGCGCGACCTGCGGCTTCGGGCGGCGACGCCGCTTGGGCTTGCGCTTGCGGCGCTTGGCCGCCTCGGCGGCCTCCAGCGCGGGTGCTCCGAGCGCGGCGCCGCCGACGGCGGCCACGCCCGTGACGAACGTGCGGCGGCTGAGGGGTGGCGTCTCCATCACGGCCTACACTGGACCCTACAGCGGGGTTGTGAGGGGCGGCAGCCCCTACGTGCGCAGGCGCACACTCTGGCGGCGGCACACCCGCCAACACCCGCTCTAGACTTCACGGGATGGCTGCGCTGGCCACGCCCCGGGCGCTCGGCGCCCTGCGAGGCCGCCTCGACGAGGCGGTGCGCCGCGCTCGCGTCTCGGGCTCGGAGCGGCTCGCCGCCGTCACGGTGGAGATCGACTCGGACGTGGACCCGTCTGCGGTCGCGTTCGCTTCGCGGCGCCCCGGCGAGCCGTGGTTCTGCTTCGAGCAGCCCGACCGCGACGGAGCGGCGCTCGCCACGCTCGGATGCGTCAAAGCGCTCGAGGCGACCGGCACCGGCCGCTTCGGCAGCGTCTCGCGCGCGTGGCGGTTGCTTGCCGCGAGCGCCTTGAGCGACGACGCCGAGGGACTCGTTGCCGTGGGCGGCTTCGCGTTCGCGGACGCCGGCGGATCGACGCCGGACTGGAGCGGCTTCTCGCCGGCGTCGCTGCACGTGCCCGAGGTGGCGCTCGTCCGGCGCGGCGGCAGCGTGCGGTTGACGCTCGCCGCGCTCGCGACGCCCGACGACACCCCCGAGGACCTGCTCGCCCGGCTCGAGCGGCGCGTCGACGAGCTGCGCACCGACCGCGAGCTCCCGCTGCTCGACCCCGACCCCGCCGAGAAGGCGCGCGTGGTCAGCACGATGCCGCCCGAGCACTACGAGTCCGCGGTCGCGCGCGGCGTCGAGCGGATCCGAGCCGGGGCCTTCGACAAGATCGTGCTCGCCCGCGAGGTCGAGGTCCACGGGCCGGCCGAGCACGACGCCGGTGCCGTGTTCAGCGTGCTGCGAGAGGCGTTCCCGTCGTGCAGCGTCTTCTGCGCGGGCCGGGGCGACGCCGCCTTCATCGCCGCGAGTCCCGAGCTGCTCGTGCGGCGCGACGGGCTGCGCGCGTCGTCGATCGGCCTTGCCGGGTCGACCCGCCGCAGCGCCGACCCGAGCGTGGACGCGCACCTCGGCGAGCAGCTGCTCCAGTCGCCCAAGGACCGCGGCGAGCAGGACATCGTCGTGCAGCGCATCGCGCGCACGCTGCGCCCGCATGCCGTGTGGGTCACCGCGGCGCCCGAGCCGGTCATCGTGAAGGTCGCGAACATCCAGCACCTCGCCACGCCGATCCGCGCGCTGCTCGCCACGCCGCTGCTCGCCGTCGAGCTCGCCGGGCTGCTGCACCCGACGCCGGCGGTCGGCGGCGAGCCGCTCCCGGCCGCCGCGCCGATGATCCCGGCGCTCGAGGGCCTCGACCGCGGCTGGTACGCCGGGCCCGTCGGCTGGACCGACGGCAACGAGGACGGTGAGTTCTGTGTGGCGCTGCGGTGCGCGCTGCTGCGCGGGCGCGTCGCACGCTGCTACGCCGGCGTCGGCGTCGTGGCCGACAGCGACCCGGCCGCCGAGCTCGCCGAGACCGAGATCAAGCTCCAGGCGCTCCTGCCGGTCCTCGCCGGCTGACCCCGCCTGACGGCCGGTGGTCTCTACCGGATGAGCACCACGACGCGGCGCTTGACGCCGTTGAGCGTGGCGGTCGCCTTGTAGATCACGGGGCCACGGGCCCCGAACGGCCGCGAGACCGGGACCGCGAACCGGCCCTTGCCGTCGCTCTTGACGCGGCCCGCGCGGACGAACGCTCCGCAGCCCACACTCACCTGGATCGACACGATGCGGCGCGCCCGTCCGGGGCCGGACAGGCGACCGCGGGCCGTTCCGCCCTTCGGCGATGCGATGCTCATACCACGCGTGAGGCGGCGGCTCACCGTGCGTTCGGTGCTGCCGAGCGCGGCACCGAACTTCGCCCGCGCGCGGCGTTTGGCGGCCGGGAGCGGCACCGTGCCGCTGAACGTCCCGTCCGCGGCGACCCTCGCGGTGCCCGTGGCCTTGCCGTTGGTGAGGAGCGTCACGCTGCGGCCGGCGAGGCTCGGGCGCGCGAGGCCCACGATGCGCACCCGGCCGTCGCTGCGCTTCACGGACACGAGCGAGAGCCGCAGGACGTCACACGCCGAAGCCGGAGTCACGACCGCCGGAGGCGCCGGGGGCGCGACAGGCGCCGGAGCCGGAGCCGGATCCGCCGCGGGCTGCTTCACCGCGACCGGCGCGCTGCGCACCGGCGCCGACGTCTCGTCCTGCGTCACGGCCGCGACGTCGACGCGGATCGTCTTCCCGACGTCCGCGGCGGTGACCGCGTAGGTCGCGCTGCCGTCGCCGACGGGGGAGCACGTGTCCCCCTCGCAGCGCAGGAACTGGTAGGTGAAGCTGGTCGGGCTGCCGGACCACGTTCCCGGATCCGCGGTCAGCGTGCCGCCGGGCTCGGCCCGGCCGCTGATGGTCGGCGGCGTCTTGTTCAGACCGAACTGGAACTCGACCGCGCCGATGTCCGACCCGTCTCCGCCCGTCGCGTTGGCGATCGTCGGCACGTCGACCGGGCGCTCGAGACCGCGCTGGTCGGTGGTGGGCGGCGACGCGGAGCCCTGGTCGATCGCGGGGCTGGTCTTGGCGGGGCGTCGGGTCTGGGTCTTGCCGCCGTTGGAGGCGAGCGGACCGAGCTCGGGGTCCTTGCCGACGATGTTCGCCTCGTTGTCGCCGTTGATCGCGTCGGGCGAGGGCGACTCCAGCAGCGAGAAACGGGCGTTGATGGTGCTGCCGCCCGTGCGCGCGAGGTCCGGCGTCGGCGTGCTGTCGCTGTTGTCCGCCACGATGGTGCTCTCGAGCGTGGAGGTCGAGGACGACTTCTGGTAGATGCCGCCGCCGATCGTGCCGGCCTCGTTCCCACTGATGGTCGTGCTCTCGACGCTGAAGGTGCCGCCCTGCCCGTACAGCTTGATTCCGCCGCCTTCCTCGCTCGCCGTGTTCCCGGTCACCGTCGAGTTCGTGATCGTTGCCTTGTTCGGCGACTCGGCGTACAGGCTGAGGCCGGCACCCTCGGGTGCCTCGTTGCCGGTGATCGTGCTGCGGTTGATCGTCAGCGCCTGGACGTCGTTGTTGAGGAAGGCCTTGACGCCGCCGCCGTCCCTCCCGGCCGTCAGCACGTTGCCGCTTATCGTCGTGTCCTCGATGAGGGTGGTCGACCCGTAGAGGCAGATGCCGGCGCCGTTGCTGGAGGCCGTGTTCTCGCTGATGACGCTGTCGCGGATGACGAGCGCGTCGCCGTTGTTGCGCTGGTAGATCGCGCCGCCGTCACCCGAGGCGACGTTGCCGGTCAGCTTCGCCGACGTGAGCGTGAGGGCGCCGTTCTGGATCTGGATGGCGCCGCCGCCGTCGTCCATGCCGTCGGCGAGGGTCAGCTTCTCGATCGACACCGACGCGGCGTTGACCGTCGTGTTCACGTAGAAGATCCTGCTGGCGTCGTTGCCGGAGATCGTGAGCAGGTCGGCGCCGGGGCCGATGATCGTGACCGCGTGGTCGATCAGGATGTCCCCGCTCGTCAGCGTGATCTGGCCGGTGAGGCCGGACTGGAAGCCGATGACGTCGCCGGCGCCGCCCGACTCGACGGCATCGCGCAGACTGCCGGCACCCGAGTCGTTGAGGTTCGTGACGGTGCGAGTCGCGGCCTCGGCGCCCGGTGCGAACAGCACGGTGGTCCCGGCGGCGATGCCGGCCGCCTGGATTCCTGCTCGTGCGGCCCGGTGGGCCTTCGACTGCGGCTGCTGCTTGGACAACGGATCTCCGTTCGAACTCGGTGCGCGACGGAGAGGCGCTATGCGAGCAGCCTCTCGGCGCGACACTAACTCGGTTCGGAGGCGATGCGCAAGAACTTGGTCCGGTATGGCGGCTCGCCGTTCATGGCCGCCCGGCTCACGCGACTACCATCGGGCACGGTGGGTTTGGACACCGAGTTCATCCGGCTCCCGCTGAGCTTCGACGTCCAGCGCCTGAGGGAGGAGGTCGCCGCGATCCCCGAGTCGGCGTGGCGGCCGCATCCGCAGGGCCACCCCGGGAACTCCGCGCTCCCGCTCGTCGCCCGCGGCGGCGACCCGGCGGACGACGGCGTGGCGGGGCGGATGCTGCCGACGCCAGTGCTCGAACGCCTCGAGTACGTCGCCCAGGTACTCGCGAGCCTCGAGACCGTGATCGGTCGCGCCCGGCTCATGCGGCTGGAGGGCCGCTCCACCGCGACGCGCCACGTCGACGTCAACTACTACTGGGCCGACCGGGTGCGCGTGCACGTGCCGATCGTGACCAGCCCCGAGATCAGCTTCCTCTGCGGCGAGCGTTCGCTCCACATGGCGGCAGGCGAGGCATGGATCTTCGACACCGAACGACTCCACGACGTCCACAACCCGACGGGCGACGCGCGCATCCACCTCGTCGCCGACACCGCCGGATCGCGCGCCTTCTGGGACATGGTCGCCGGCGGCCACCGCCCGTTCGGGGAGCAGAGCGGCCGCGCGATCCGGCCGCGCGACGTGTACTGGGTGCCGGGGGCCAAGCCGGCACTCGAGACCGAGCGGACCAACTTCCCCGTCGTGATGACGCCCTGGGAGATGGCGACCCACGTCGACGGGCTGCGCCGGCTCCTGATCGATCCCGCTACCGACGCGGCGGCTGCCTTCCTCGGTGCGCTCGACGGGCTCGTGGCCGACTGGCGCGCCGCGTGGGCGCGGCATGGCAACGGCAGGCCGGGATGGCCGGCGTATCAGGCGCTGCTCGAGCGTGCGCTCGAGGAGCTGCGCCCGCTCGCCGGCGCGCTCGAGCTGGCCAACGAGTTCGACGCGGTCGAGATGGCCCGCCAGCGCGTGCTCGTCCCCGCGCTCAACCCGGAGCTGGTGGAGGACGCGGAGGCGCCACGGCCCCCGCGCGCCGCGGCCGGCCGGGTCGCCGCGCAACGCGCCGCTCCCGCGAAGCCCGACGCGCGGTTCGCCCGGCCGATGATCATCGTGGCGCCGCCGCGCTCCGGGACGTCGTTGCTGTTCGAGACGCTCGCGCGGTCGCCCGATGTCGTCACGGTGGGCGGCGAGAGCCACGGCCTGATCGAGGGCATCGCCGAGCTTCACCCCTCCGCGCACGGCTGGGACTCGAACCGGCTCTCGGTGTCCAGTGCGACCTCCGACGTGGCGACGCGCCTGCGCGACGCCTTCTTCGAAGCGCTGCGCGGCGGCGACGACGAGCCGCCGCCGCCGGACGCGACCGGGCTGCGCCTGCTCGAGAAGACGCCGAAGAACTCGCTGCGGATCCCGTTCCTGCGAGCCGTGTTCCCCGACGCGCTCTTCGTGTACCTGTGGCGCGAGCCGCGCGAGACGCTCGCGAGCATGATCGAGGCGTGGGAATCGGAGCGCTTCGTCACCTACCCGGACCTGCCGGGGTGGGAGGGACGACCGTGGTCGCTGCTGCTCACGCCCGAGTGGCGGCGTCTCGACGGCCTGCCGCTCGCCGACGTGGTCGCGGAGCAGTGGGCGTCGGCGACGCGGACGCTGCTCGGCGACCTCGAGCGGCTCGACCCGTCCGACTGGTGCGCCGTCGGCTACGACGCGTTCCTCGAGGATCCCGAGCGGGAGGTCGACCGCATCTGCGCGTTCGCCGGCATCGGCCGTGACCGCCCGATCGGGCGCTCGCTGCCGCTCGCGGCGAACACGCTGACGCCGCCGGACCGCGACAAGTGGCGCGCCCGCGAGGCCGAGCTCGCGCCGGTGCTCCCTCGGCTCGACGCGCTCGCGGCGCGGGC
>CADCVT010000175.1 GCA_902806215.1 uncultured Solirubrobacteraceae bacterium
AGCTCATCTACGACCTGCGCTGCTCGAACCCGACGGCGTCGGTCTCGGTGAAGCTCGTCGCCGAGGTGGGCGTCGGCACGGTCGCCGCGGGCGTCGCGAAGGCGAACGCCGACCACGTGCTGATCGCCGGCCACGACGGGGGCACCGGCGCGTCGCCGCTGTCGTCGATCGTGAGCGCGGGCGTGCCGTGGGAGATCGGCCTGGCCGAGACCCAGCAGACGCTGCTGCGCAACGACCTGCGCTCGCGGATCGTCGTCCAGACCGACGGCCAGCTCAAGACCGGCCGCGACGTCGCGATCGCCGCGATGCTCGGCGCCGACGAGTACGGCTTCTCGACCGCTCCGCTCATCGCGACCGGCTGCATCATGATGCGCGCCTGCCACCTGAACACGTGCCCGGTCGGCATCGCCACGCAGGACCCCGAGCTCGTCAAGCGGTTCGCCGGTCAGCCCGAGCACGTCATCAACTACTTCTTCTTCGTCGCGGAGGAGCTGCGCGGGATCATGGCCTCGCTCGGCTTCCGCACGATGAACGAGATGATCGGGCGCACCGACTTCCTCGAGGCCGACGAGGCGGTCGAGCACTGGAAGGCGCGCGGCGTCGACCTCGGTGCGCTGCTCGCGTACCCCGAGCTTCCCGAGGGCGCCCCGCGCCACCGCGTCGAGGCGCCGCCGCCGGTGCTCGACGACCACCTCGACTGGGAGCTCGTCGAGGAGTGCCGCGGCGCGATCGAGGCGGGCCGGCCGATCGCGCTCGAGCGCGACGTCAAGAACATCCACCGCTGCGTCGGCGGCGTGCTGTCCTCGCACGTGGCCAAGCGCCACGGGATCGAGGGCCTCGCCGAGGACACGATCCGCGTCGACTTCCACGGCACCGCCGGCCAGTCGTTCGGCGGGTGGCTCGCGCACGGCGTGACGTTCACGCTGCACGGCGACGCCAACGACTACACCGGCAAGGGCCTGTCGGGCGGCACGCTGGTCGTCAAGCCGCCGCCGGGCGTCACGTACAGGTCCGAGGAGAACGTCGCCATCGGCAACGTCGTCCTCTACGGCGCGACGAGCGGCAAGGCGTTCTTCCGCGGCCTGGCGGGCGAGCGCTTCTGCGTGCGCAACTCGGGCGCCACCGCGGTGGTCGAGGGCGTCGGTGACCACGGCTGCGAGTACATGACCGGCGGCCGCGCGGTGATCCTCGGCGAGACCGGGCGCAACTTCGCCGCCGGCATGAGCGGCGGCCTCGCGTTCGTCCTCGACGAGCACAGCCGCTTCGCCGGGCGCGTGAACCCGACGATGTCCGACCAGCTCGAGCCCTTGAGTGAGGCGGACGCGATCGAGGTCTACGAGCTCGTGACCGAGCACTTCGAGCGGACCGGCTCGCCGGTCGCCCGCCGCGTGCTCGACACGTGGGAGGAGCTGCGCTCGAAGTTCGTCAAGGTCTTCCCGGCGGACTACAAGCGCGTGCTCGCCGAGCTCGGCGAACAGGAGGACGCGGCGTCGGCCGACGAGTTCTCCGGCGACGAGACCGTCGACGTCATCGGCCATCCCGACGTGCGTCTCGGAGAAGGTGAGTGATGGGCGAGCAGGGTGCCTTCCTGAAGATCGAGCGGCAGAACTTCGAGTACCGCGACCCGGCCGACCGGGTCAAGGACTACAAGGAGTTCCTCGTCCCGAAGCCCGTTCCCGAGCTGCGCGTCCAGGGCGCGCGGTGCATGGAGTGCGGCATCCCGTTCTGCCACAACGGCTGCCCGCTGGGGAACCTCATCCCCGACTGGAACGACCTCGTCTACCGCGACCGCTGGTTCGACGCGATCAAGCAGCTGCACGCGACGAACAACTTCCCCGAGTT
Source organism: uncultured Solirubrobacteraceae bacterium (assembly GCA_902806215.1). Lineage (GTDB taxonomy): Bacteria > Actinomycetota > Thermoleophilia > Solirubrobacterales > Solirubrobacteraceae > CADCVT01. The sequence goes on from CADCVT010000175.1 coordinate 1,843, forward strand.
CACGGGGCGGCTGTGCCCGGCGCCGTGCGAGGCCGCGTGCGTGCTCGAGATCCGCGAGGGCGACGCGGTGACGATCAAGCAGATCGAGAACTCGATCATCGACCGGGCGTGGGACGAGGGCTGGGTCAAGCCGTTGCCGCCGTCGTCGGAGACGGGCTACGCGGTCGCCGTCGTGGGTGCGGGCCCGGCGGGCATGGCCGCGGCCCAGCAGCTGCGCCGCGAGGGCCAGCGCGTGGTCCTGTTCGAGCGCGACTAGGCCGCGGGCGGGCTCATCCGCTTCGGCGTCCCGGACTTCAAGATCGAGAAGCACATCGTCGAGCGGCGCGTGCAGCAGCTGCGCGACGAGGGCGTCGAGGTGCGCTGCGGCGTCGACGTCGGCGTCGACGTGTCGGTGGAGGAGCTTCGCTCCGAGTTCGACGCGGTCGTGCTGGCGACCGGCTCGCGCGAGCCGCGCGACCTGCCGGTGCCGGGCCGCGACCTCGAGGGCGTGCACTTCGCGATGGAGTACCTCTACGGGCGCAACCGCTGGGTGGCCGACGGCTCGTACGAGGCGCCGATCACCGCCGCGGGCAAGAACGTCGTGGTCATCGGCGGCGGCGACACCGGCGCGGACTGCGTCGCGAACGCCGACCGCGAGGGCGCGAAGCAGATCGTCCAGCTCGAGGTGCTCCCCGAGCCGCCCGCCCGCCGTCCCGACGACCGCACGCCGTGGCCGCTGTGGCCGCAGAAGTTCCGCCTGTCGTACGCGATGGAGGAGGCCCGCGCGCTCGGCACGGGCGAGCAGGACTACCTCGTCTCAACGACGTCCTTCGGCGGCGCGGGCGGCCGGGTCTCGGTGCTCAACGCCGCCCGCGCGAACCCCGAGAACCCGTTCGGCCCGCCGGTCGAGGGATCGGACTTCGAGATCAAGGCCGACCTCGTGCTGCTCGCAATGGGCTTCCTGCATCCGGAGCAGGCGCTGCTCGATCAGCTCGACGTCGAGCGCGACAAGCGCGGCAACGTGAAGGCCTCGACCTACGAGACCTCCGTGGACGGCGTCTTCGCCGCCGGCGACGCCCGCCGGGGCCAGTCGCTGATCGTCTGGGCGATCAACGAGGGCCGCCAGTGCGCCCGCATGGTCGAGCGCTACCTCGGGACGCTGGAGCCCCGGGAGCTCATCCACTCCGGCAACGTCGAGCCGGCCGACACCGGCCCCGCGGGTCCGCCGCAGGGCCGCGCCTCGTACGGCCTGTCGGTCGAGTAGCTCTCGGTTGTTGCCGTGGCGCTCCGTGCGCTCGCGGCGTGCCCTCCGGGGCAGATCGCGTCGAGGGTGTTTGCTCTTTGCGCGTCTACCCCCGGCTAGCGCCAGTGCTAGCACTGGCTGGACGAGAGAAGTTCGACGACCTGTCTCCGACCTTGTAAGCGGTGGCTTACACGTGGTGTAAGCGCACGCTTACAACCGGCAACCGAGACGCCTCGATCTCGAAGGAAGCGCCACCGGCGGCTAGCCGAGTCCTGAGGCGAGATTCGGAAGGAGTGCCGGAACGCGAAGAGACTTGCTGCCCTGGCCCGTCGCTGTTGTCGGACCACACAACGGCCCGAGCCATCGCGAGCGCGCGGAGCTCAGCGCGCAGCCGGGTACGACTTCGCCAGAACGGCGGAGGCGTGCCGCTCGGGCTTCGCCTCGTACATCGCCCGGTCGGCCCGGGCGAGGATGTCGGTGACGCTCGTGCAGGTGCGGTCGATCGGCGCGACGCCGATGCTCGCGCGGACGCTGAGCTGGCGGTCTCCGATGACGATCGGGGCGAGCGCGATCAGGGCCGTGAGCTCGTCGGCGACGGCCTGGCCGCTCGCGACGTCCGTGTTGGGCAGGAGGACGGCGAACTCGTCGCCTCCGAGGCGGGCGACGCAGTCGGTTCCCCGCAGGCGCAGCGCGATGGTCCGCGCCACCGCGCGGAGGACCTGGTCGCCGGCCTCATGGCCCAGGTCGTCGTTGATCGGCTTGAAGTTGTCGAGGTCGATCGCGAGCAGGACCGCGCTCTCGTCGTGCCGGAGCGACCGGGCGAGCTGGCGCGCGAGCTCCTCCTCGAAGCGCCGTCGGTTCCAGATGCCGGTGAGCGCGTCGTGCGTGGCGAGGAGCCGCAGGTGCTCCTCCATCCGCTTGCGCTCGGTGATGTCGACGACGTGCGAGACGAAGTGCAGCGGGCGCCCGTCGTCGTCGCGCACGAGCGAGACCGAGAGGAGCGCGAAGACGACCTCGCCGCCAGCGGCGACGTAGCGCTTCTCCATCGTGTAGCCGTTCGAGCGACCGGCGAGGAGCGCGTCGACGTGGTCGAGGTCCGCGTCGAGGTCGTCGGGGTGCGTCAGCTCCTGGAAGGTCCGCAGGCGCAGCTGCGGTTCGGACATCCCGAGCATCCGGCACAGCGCGCCGTTGACGCGCAGCCAGCTGCCGTCGAGTCCGACGAGGGCCATCCCGGTCGGCGCGCCGGAGAAGGCCGTCTCGAAGAGCCGCTCGGCGCTGCTTGTGTCGGCCGGTACACGCACACTCGTTGCTTCGGCAACTCGGCGGATTCCTTGAGCGACAGGCGCGCTGACGCGCCAGGTCGTCCGGCATCAGGGTGCACATGCGGGAAACCCCCGATGCCTGACGATCCGTCACCGGGGAACCTGCCGCCATGCTCGATACCGCAGCCGCACGGGCCGCCCGCCAGGAGATCGTCACTGCATCCGTCGCCGGCCTCGATCAGCCCGCGTTCCTGCGTCGCGTCGCCTCGTCGCTGCAGGACGCGGTGCCGTGCGACGCGATCGGACTCACCGTCACGGACCCCGAGACGCTGCTCAGCACCGGCGGCCTCGCCGTGAACATGCCCGACGAGGCGATGCTGCGTTACTACGACAACGAGCTGCTGCAGCCCGACGTCAACGAGTTCACCGAGCTGCTGCAGAGCAAGCGCGCCGCGGGCCTGCTGTCGGTGGCGACGGCCGGCGACCCCCAGCGCTCGCAGCGCTACCGCACGATGCTCGCGCCGTTCGGGCACGAGAACGAGCTGCGGTTCGTCGCGACCGCCGACGGCGCGTGCTGGAGCGCCGGGTGCCTGGTCCGCGACGGCGCGCGCGACGACTTCACCGACGCCGAGGTCGCGTTCGTGACGAGCCTCGGGCGCCACGTCGCGCACGGACTGCGCTCGGCGCCCGCGCCCGCGGCGCAGCAGCAGACCCAGGTCTCCGACGCGCCGGGGATGATCGTCCTCGACGACGACCTGCGGATCGTCTCGGCGACGCCGGAGGCCCGCGCGTGGCTCGAGCTGCTCAACGGCCGCTGGCACGGCACGTACGACGGCCTGCCCACCGTGGTCAGGACGGTCGCCGTCCGCGCACGGGCGTGCGTCCGCGGCGGCGCGGTGGCCCCGCCGCGCGCGCGGTTCCGCTCGCCCGCCGGCGGCTGGGTCGTCGTCCACGCCTCGATGCTCACCGGCGGCCCGTCGCGCCAGTGGGCCGTCGTGATCGAGCAGGCCCGCCCAGGCGAGGTCGTCCCGATCATCGCCCAGGCCCACGACCTGACCCCGCGCGAGCAGGAGGTCTTCGGGATGCTCCTGCGTGGCACGCCCGACAAGGAGATCGCCCGCCGGCTTGTCGTCTCGGACCACACCGCCCGCGACCACACGCGGCGCGTGCTCGCCAAGCTCGGCGCGAAGTCCCGCGCCGAGCTCGCCTGGCAGGTCTTCGCCGAGCACTGCGACCCCTGGTTCGCCGCGCTGAACTGAGGAAGATCCCGCAGATGCGGGATCGACCCGGGGTGGCGATCTCCCGATGCTCGGAGCATGCGCCTCACGATCCCGACAGCTCTGACCCTCTCGCTCCTCGCCGTCCTCCCGGCCACCGCGCCGGGCGCGGTCAAGGAGACGGCCTACGACGTGGTCTTCAAGGCCACGATGAAGGAGAAGTGGGACTTCCGGGAGTTCAGCTCGAACGAGTGCAACAACGGCACGTGCGTGCGCGAGGAGCTCGGCAACGGCACCGCGGCCACCGTGATCGAGACGCCGACGCCGCAGCGCGTCCAGGTCGTCACCGGGGTCGGCGGCGCGTTCCCGCAGATCGTGGGCACGAACGAGGGCACGATCCAGGTCACCGCGGCGTACCTGCGCAGCGGCGCGCACAGCATCATCTACTCGGGCGCCGCCGACGCGGCCAACGAGGACCAGATCTTCCCGACCGACGACTGCGGCCGTAGGACGGTCAAGCGCATGACCGTCGGGCTCGGCTTCCAGCAGCGCAACCGCTTCGGCGTCGTCGCCCCGCCCGAGCCGCTGCGCGAGAAGTGCCCGAACGGCCCGAGCCAGGTCGACTGGGAGAACAACGAGACCCCCGACCTCAACGCGATCATCGCCAACACCGCGCAGTCGAAGTTCGGCCGCGAGAAGCAGTTCACGGTCAGCGGGTCGCGGACGTGGACGGGCACGACCTCGCCGATGAACCGCACCGATCCGAAGGACATCTTCCAGCGCAGCGGCGGCCAGGAGGTCACCTGGCAGTGGCGCGCGACGTTCCGCAAGGCGAAGACGCGCCGGCGCCGCTAAGATGACGCCCGCGTCAACTTTGTAGCGGGCACGGGAGAAGACATGGCAAGCTTGCCGAAGACTGCAGTCATCGGAGCGGGATCGTCGGGCATCGCGGCAGCGAAGGCGCTGCACGCGCGGGGGATCCCGTTCGACTGCTTCGAGAAGTCCGACCGCGTGGGCGGCAACTGGGTCTTCGGCAACAAGAACGGGATGTCGGCGGCGTACCGGTTCCTGCACATCAACACGTCGCGCGAGCGGATGGCCTACTCGGACTATCCGATGCCGAAGTCCTATCCCGACTTCCCGCGCCACGACCAGATCGCCGCGTACTTCGACGACTACGTCGACCACTTCGGCTTCCGCGATCGCATCCAGTTCGACACCGGCGTCGAGAAGGCCGACCGGCTGCCCGACGGCACGTGGGAGATCGCGACCGACACCGGCACCACCGAGCGCTACGACCACCTCGTCGTCGCCAACGGCCACCACTGGGACAAGCGCTGGCCCGAGCCGGCGTTCCCCGGCTCCGACGAGTTCGAGGGCGTGCAGATGCACGCGCACGACTACGTCGACAACGACATGCTCGCCGGCAAGGACGTCGTCGTCCTCGGGATGGGCAACTCGGCGATGGACATCTCGGTCGAGTCGTCCTACGTCGCGGCGAACACGTACCTCGCGGCGCGCCGCGGCGCCTGGATCGTCCCGAAGTACGTCGGCTCGAAGCCGGTCGACCGCGAGCACCCGATCCTCACCGCCGGCTGGCTGCCGTTCAAGGTGCGCCAGCAGATGGGCAAGCTCATGCTCAAGCAGACCGTCGGCGACATGACCGACTACGGCCTGCCCAAGCCCGACCACGAGTTCGGCGAGGCGCACCCGACGGTCTCGGGCCGCATCCTCGACCGCATCTCGCACGGCACGATCACGCCGCGCCCGAACATCGCGCGGCTGCACAAGGACGAGGTCGAGTTCACCGACGGCACCCGCGTGCACGCCGACGTCGTCATCTACTGCACGGGCTACAAGCTCACGTTCCCGTTCTTCGACGAGGAGCTCGTCAGCGCGCCCGAGAACCACATCGAGCTGTTCTGGCGGGTGTGGAAGCCGGAGATCCGCAACGTCTCGTTCATCGGGCTGCTCCAGCCGCTCGGCGCGATCATGCCGCTGGCCGAGGCGCAGGGCTCGTGGGTCGCCGAGTACCTGCGCGGCGAGTACGCGCTCCCCACCGAGGATGCGATGCGTGCGTGGATCCGCAAGGATCAGGAAGCGATGCGCAAGCGGTACGTCGCCTCCAAGCGGCACACGATCCAGGTGGACTTCGACGAGTACCTGCACAAGCTGGGCAAGGAGCGGCGCGAGGGCGCGCGCCGCGCGGCCGAGCGCGGCTACGTGCCGTCGGTGCCCGCCCTGGCGTCGTCGGACGGAGCCGTCGCCGCGTGACGACGCCCTCGGCGCCGGCCGGGCGGCGCGAGCGCACGAAGCAGGCCAACCGCGCCGCGATCCTCGACGCGGCGCGCGAGGTGTTCAGCGACATCGGCTACGGCTCGGCCACGGTGCGGGACATCGTCCGCGGCACAGGGCTGGCGGCGGGGACGTTCTACAACTACTTCCCCGACAAGGAGTCGGTGTTCCGCGCGCTGGTCGAGGAGGCCGCCGTCGAGGCGCGCGTGCGCGTCCGCGCGGCGCGGGCCGCCGCCACGACGATCGAGGAGTTCGTCCACGGCGGCTACCTCGCGTACTTCGAGTTCCTCGCGGAGGACCCGCTGACGTTCGAGCTGACGCGCCGCAACGCGGGCACGGTGCGCGCGCTGTTCGACGAGCCGGCGCTCGGCGCGGGGATCGACGAGCTGCGCGAGGACCTCGGCGCGGCGGTGGCCGCCGGGCTGCTGTCGCAGATCGACACGCGGTACATGGCGGCCGCGATGGTCGGCGTCGGCATCGAGGTGGGCGTGCAGATGAGCGAGCGCGACCCGATCGACCCGCGCGGCGCGGCGGACTTCGCGACCTCCCTGTTCCTGCGCGGCCTGCCACACTGAGAGGCCTTGCCGACCTTCTGCCGCCACGGGCGGTTCCTCCAGAACTGCCGCATCTGCTCCGCCAAGGAGCCCGCTCCGGCCAAGCCCGCTGCCACGCCGCGGGCACGTTCATCGTCCTCCTCTCAGAGCTCGTCGCGCCGCGGCTCGGCGGTCGTCGTCAAGCGGATGGCGCGCGCGGTCGAGGACGGCTACGAGTCCGAGCTCGTCCCGGGCCTGAAGGCCTCGGGCGACGCGCGCAGGCTCGCGGCCGAGATGGCGTTCAGCGCCGCGCGGCTGGCCGAGCTCGCCGCCGACCCGCCCGGCCTCTACGCCGACGTCGCGCTCGCCGACGATCCCGAGGAGGCGCTCTGGCTGACGTTCCAGATCGCGCACCTCTCACCGCTGTCGGGCGAGGACGCTCCGTTCGCGTCGATCCGCGCGGCGCAGACGACGTGGGCCTCGGGCGAGCCGCCGCACCTGGAGGAGGGCGTCGTCCTCGGGCCGCGCACGACAGTCGACCCCAAGCAGCCGACGCGCACCGCCGAGGCCTACCGCGCCTGGGCCGGCCGGGGCGGATCGCAGAGCGCCGCGTTCGCCGGCGACGCCGCGTGGACGCCCGAGCGGCGCTTCTCGCGGCTGTTCGAGCGCCTGTCGCTGCCGGGCTTCGGCCGCGCGGGGCGCGTCGAGTTCCTCGTCAGTGCCGGGCGGCTCGGCCTCGCCGAGATCGATCCTTCCGAGCTGCGGCTCGGCGCCGAGGCGTCAGATCCCAGCACGCTGTCGGCCAAGCGCGTCTTCGGGATCGGCGAAGCCGTCCTGCTCGAGCGCCGCGCCGCCGATCTCGCGACCGAGGCCGAGGTGCCGCTCGCGGCGCTCGATCTCGCGCTCTTCAACTTCGGGCAGGCGGAGACGGCACGAGCCACCATGGGCGCGCGTGCGGACGCCGACCCCGACGCGCAGGCGCGCGTCGAGGCGGCCCTCGGTCTCTGACCGGGCTCGTTCAGGCACCCCCGCGCTCTAGCATGCGGCTCGTGTCCACGGACGTCCCTGCTCGGGACCTGCACGACGACTACCTCGCGGCCCTGCTCGCGGCGGACTCGATCCGTGCCCGGCACCTGATCGACGAGGCCGTCAACGACGGGATGCCGCTCACCGACGTCTACCTGAAGGTGCTCCAGCCGGCGCTCGAGGAGATCGGACAGCGGTGGGAGGCCGGCGAGGTCACGATCGCCTACGAGCACCAGGCCACGGCGATCACGCAGGGGATCCTCGGGGCGCTCGGGCCGAAGATGCGCGTCGCGCCGACGTCGGGACGCCTGGCCGTGCTCGCGTGCACGCCCGGCGAGCTGCACTCGCTCGGCGTGCAGATGATCGGCGACTTCCTCGAGGCCTCCGGCTGGGAGGTGCTGCTGCTCGGCGCCTCGGTGCCGGCGTCGGCGCTGGCCGGGCTCGTCGCCGACGAGTCGCCCGACGTCGTCGTGCTCTCGACCGCGACGGCGGGGCTGCTTCCCGGCGTCGAGGAGTCGATCGCCGCGCTCGACGAGGTCGAGCCGCGCCCGTTCGTCGCCGTCGGAGGCCGCGCCTGGCGCTCGCAACCGCCAGGGCGCGCGAAGGAGCTCGGCGCGGACTGCTGCGTTCCCGGGCCGATGGAGCTCGCGCAGACGTTGTCGGAGCGCTTCCCGCCGCTCACCGACGACGATGACGAGCTCGGCTAGGTCACGTCGACGAAGAGCGTCGCCGGCGCGACGCTCGGGCGCTGCAGCTCGTCGATGTGCCAGACCGCCACGCACCAGCGGCCGGGGCCGTCGACGCGCACCTGGTGCTGCTCGATCCCGCCCGGCTCGGCCTCCTGGTAGCGGAAGGGGATGTCGGCGGGCGGGACGGTCGCGCACACGTCCCGGGTGGCGGTGATCGTGTAGGCGCCGGGAAGGCCGCCGTCGGGTGCGACGGCCTCGATCAGCCACGGCGGGACGGTCGTCGCGGGCAGGCGGCGGAAGCTCGTGGCGATGGCGCCGATCCGCGGGTCGTACGAACCCGTCAGCTCGCTGATCGGCGGCGCGGGAGCGTAGTGGTCGCACTCGGCCGGGTCGCGCACCGCCCGGTACCGCCCGCCGTAGCGGCGGACCGCGCCACGGACGTCGTCGGGCTCGAGCAGCCGGCAGCGCCACGCCCACGGCTGGTGGCGCTCGCACTGCGAGGGCGCGAGGTTGATCCCCGAGCTGTTCATCGTCGCGCAGCGGTCGTCCTCGTGGGAGAGGCCGAGCACGTGCCCGAGCTCGTGCACCGCGGTGCGGACGCACATGAGGTCGCCGTAGGGGGAGCGCCGCGCGAGGCGGGGGAGGTAGAGGCGCGCGCGGGACGCGCGGCCGACGCTGGCCAGGCCCTCGCGGCAGCCGAAGTCCGCGGTCCCGCGGTAGGCCACGACGAGGTCGGCGTTGCGGCGCGATCGCGTCCGGGTGAACCGCACGCGGGCGCCGCTGGCGTTCCACGTGCGCGCGGCGACGGCCATCGTGGCCGCGTGCTGCGTCGCCGAGACGAAGTAGGTCACGCGCCCGCGCGGCCACTTCTCGCCCACGAGCTCGTACGCCTGGGCCGGGGCGGCACAGAGCAGGCCGACGAGGACGGAGAGCAGGGCGGCGGCGCGCACGCCTGCAAGGTAGGGCCTCGGGGTAGGTTCCGACACCGTGTCGACCTTCACCAGCCCTCATCCCGACGTCGAGATCCCGGACGTCGCCCTCACGCCTCACGTGCTCGCCCGCGCGGCCGAGCTCGGCGACAAGCCCGCCCTCGTCGACGGCCCGAGCGGACGCACGCTCTCGTACACGCAGCTGGAGGAGGAGATCCGCCGGTTCGCGGGCGGGCTGAAGGACCTCGGCTTCTCCAAGGGCGACATCCTCGCGCTCTACAGCCCGAACCTCCCCGAGTACGCGGTCGTCTGGCACGGCACCGCGCTGGCGGGCGGCATCACCACGACGGTCAACCCCGTCTACAACACCGAGGAGCTCAAGCACCAGCTCGAGGACTCGGGCGCCCGTTTCCTCGTGACGATCGAGCCCGCGGCCGAGCGTGCCCGAGAGGCCGCCGAGGGCACGAAGGTCGAGCAGGTCTTCGTCATCGGCGAGGACCTCCCGCGCAGCGAGCCGCTCGCCGAGCAGGTCGAGGTCGACCCGCACAAGGACCTCGCAGCGCTCCCGTACTCGAGCGGCACCACCGGCCTTCCCAAGGGCGTGATGCTGACTCATCACAACCTCGTCGCGAACCTCGAGCAGACGCAGGCGCTGTTCAAGATCACCGACGACGACGCCCTCATCGCGGTGCTGCCGTTCTTCCACATCTACGGCATGCAGGTGATCATGAACCTCGGGCTGATCGGCGGGGCGAAGATCGTCACGATGCCGCGGTTCGACCTCGAGCAGTTCCTGACGCTCATCCAGGACGAGAAGGTGACGCGGTCCTACATCGTCCCGCCGATCGCGCTCGGCCTGGCCAAGCACCCGCTCGTCGACTCCTTTGACTTGTCTTCGCTGAAGCTGGCGTTCTCCGGGGCCGCGCCGCTCGGCGGGGACCTGGAGGAAGCGCTGGCGAAGCGGCTCGGCTGCCGCGTGTCGCAGGGCTACGGCATGACCGAGTCCTCGCCCGTGACCCACGCGATCCCGTTGACCGAAGGCTCGGAACGGCCCGGCACGATCGGCCCGGCGCTGCCGAACACCGAGTGCCGGATCGTCGACGCCGACGGCGGCGAGGACCTCGGCACCGACGCACGCGGCGAGCTGTGGATCAAGGGTCCGCAGGTCATGGCCGGCTACTGGGACAACGACGAGGCCAAGAAGGAGACCGTCGACGACGAGGGCTGGCTGCACACCGGCGACATCGCGATCGTCGACGAGGACGGCTACTTCTCGATCGTCGACCGGGTGAAGGAGCTCATCAAGTTCAAGGGCTTCCAGGTCGCGCCGGCCGAGCTCGAGGCGCTGCTCGTCTCGCACGAGGACATCGCCGACGCTGCCGTGATCCCGCTGCCCGACGAGGAGGCCGGCGAGATCCCCAAGGCGTTCGTCGTCGCGGCCCCCGGCAAGGACGTGACCCCCGACAGCGTCATGGAGTTCGTCAAGAGCCGCGTCTCGACGTACAAGCAGGTGCGCCAGTGCGAGATCGTCGACGAGATCCCCAAGTCGCCGTCGGGGAAGATCCTGCGCCGCGTGCTCAAGGAGCGCGAGCGGGCCGCGGCGGGCTGAGGTCAGCTGTCGAAGCCGAGGCCGAGGCGGTCGAGCGTCCCGAGCCACAGGCCGCGCCGGCCGTCGCGGCGGTCGGCGGCGGCCAGGCGGTTGCGGGTGAGCTGGACGACCGCGGTGCGCAGCGGCTCGGGCGGGAACGGCACGGGCTTCGTGCGCACGTACCGGGTGCGCGTCGCCTCGGTGTCGCGGCCGTCGAC
>CADCVT010000176.1 GCA_902806215.1 uncultured Solirubrobacteraceae bacterium
CAGATCGGCGCGGTGGCGCCGATCCCGACGCTGCCGGTCGAGAAGTCGACCGGGTCCGGGTCCTTGGTCCGGGACGGGTACGACTGGAGCCCGCCGAACTCGCGCAGCCGCGGCAGGTAGGACGCGTCGAGCCCGCCGAGCAGGAAGTTGATCGCGTGCAGGACCGGCGAGGCGTGCGGCTTGACGCTGACGCGGTCGGGCCCGCGCAGCGAGCCGAACCACAGCGCGGTCATGAGCGAGACCATCGAGGCGCTCGACGCCTGGTGCCCGCCGACCTTGATGCCGGACGGGTTCGGGCGCACGCGGTTGGCGTGGTGCACGATCGCCGTCGCGAGCCACAGGACCCGCCGCTGGATGCTGTCGAGCGCTTCGAGGTCTAGGTCATCTACTGCCACGAGGGCAGAGACTTCCACGTCGCGTAGACCGGCCGCGTCGCGCCTCCCGCCTCGGGGGTCTCGCACAGCCCGCTGTCGTAGGCCGGATCGGTGTGCAGGAGGTACTGGCACGTCATCGTGACGCCCGCTCCCTCGGCCGTCCCGAGCATCCGGTCCCAGTTGCGCTTGACGAGCTCGGCCTGCTTTGCCTTCTTCGCGACCGGGTCGGTGATGGCGTACGTCGCCTGGACCTTCGACAGCGTGACCCCGCCCTCGGTGATCCACACGTCGGGCCGGGCGGCGTCGCCGTACGGGTAGCCGGCCCAGCGGTTGACGAGGCGCCGGCGCATGTCGGCGGTCCGCGTGCCGTTGTCGGCGGCGACGTCGCTGTAGTTGTGATGCGTCCAGACGAACCGCGGGCCCGCCCGGAAGCCGAGCTGCGGCAGGCGGGTCAGCAGCCGCTCGGCGAACGAGTGGTAGCCGGTGCGCATGCGGTTCGAGTCGACGCCGTCAGCGCTGCCCGGGCCCGCGAGCATCGGGGCGTTCGTCGTGCGCCCCGTGATCTGCTGCGCGGTGACGAACATGCGCGCGACGACGTCGTGCACGGTGATCGTCGACTGCGCGTACGGGTCGGTGGTCGCGCTGGGGGCCTGCTGCGGCCACCACTGGTGGTTGGGCTCGTTGCAGACCTCGAGCACGTCGACCTTGCCCGCGTACCGGGTCACGAGCTTGGTCATGAACCGGCCCCAGGCGCTCGCCTCCGACACGTCGTCGGGATAGCGGAAGAGCAGGCTCTTGGCCTTGGACTCCGGGTCGCTCGGGAACTTTCGGTCGGGCATCGTCGCCGCGAGCTGCGCGGTCGTCAGCGCGGCCGTGCCGTTGGCCCAGGTCGGGAACCGGTAGGGCGTGAGGATGACCTTCAGGCCGTCGGCCTTGGCGGTCGCGATCTGCTGGTCCAACGCGTCCCAGCGGCCGGTGTCGGGCTGGTTGGCGCCGGGCTCGAGCGAGGGCCAGTCGGCCCACATGCGGACCCAGCGGGTGCCGGACTCCCTGAGCCAGCGGCGGTTGTTGCCGTAGCGGAGATCCTGGGCGGAACCCGGCCAGATGCACCCGGCGGGCCCGAGCGCGACGAGGCGGCGAAGCGGAGCGGCCATCTAGAACGTCACCACCGGCTGGTCGAGGCCATCGGAGGGCGCGGTGACGACGGCGACGAGCGCGAGCGCCCCCTCCGCCAGTTCGAGTGCCCTGCGCTCGATCCCGTGCGGCCGCAGCGCGGCCTCCCGGCCCTTGCGGTCGAGGCGCGCGAGCTGGTCGAGCACCTGGTCGGCCCGCTTGCGGTCGGGTGTGGGCCACGTCGCGTAGGCCGTGGCGAACTCCGCGGTCGCCGGCTGCGCGGCGGAGGCGTCGAGGCGCATCGTCGGTCCGGTCAGGACCGTCTCGGCCAGCGCCGCGAACGTCGCGCGGCGCGCCGGGTCGAGCGCGGTGGTGGTCGTTGTTGTCGTTGCGGCGCGGGCTGCGGAGGAGCCGGCGAGCGAGCCGAGTGCGAGCGCACCGGCCGCCAGCCCGCTCTGCCGAAGCAGCTCGCGGCGAGTCGTACCCCTGGTCACTCAAGATGCATCGGACATCCGTCCAGGTTCCTTGAACGCGAGTCAGGTCAGTGTCGCGTGCCAACGATCGCGTGCCACGCGAACAGGAACTGGATCGGCAGGCGCGCGATGAGCGCCCACTGCGGGACCTTGAGGTCGCCTGGGTCGATCGCGACCCAGATGTTCGCCGGGAAGACCGCCGCGAGCAGGACGAGGAGGTAGATCCGCGTGAACCGCGAGAGGCTCGGGATCAGCACGAGGATGCCCCCGAGGATCTCCGCCACGCCGCTCGCGTACGTGACCTCCCGCGCGCTGCCGTCGAGCGGCGGCGGCACGATCCCGTCGTAGAACTTCGGGTTGACGAAGTGGTTCGTCCCGGCGGCGAGCCAGAACAACGCGAGGGTGATGCGAGCGACGGACACGCCGCCGACCCTAGCCGCGGTGATGCTGCTCCCGCGCCACCCCCGCGCGGCCGGCTCCTCGGCTAGTTCTCCTTCTTCGCGCAGTCCTTGGCGATGTTCTGGATGTCCTCGCCGGCCTCCTTGCCGTCGCGGATCTCCTGGTCGATCTTCTTGAACTCGTCGTAGGAGTACTTCTCCTCCACGCCGTCCAGGCTGCACTCGCAGACCGAGCGGGTCGCGCCCTCCTGGGACTCGCAGGCCTTCAGGAAGTTGTTCCGGGCCTGCTCGGGGTACTTGCTGCTGTCTTCCTCGTCGCCGCAGGCCCCCAGTGCGAGGGCGGCTGAGGCGAGGATCACCGCCGGTGCGTATCGCATGAGCGGTCCCCTACCCGCTTCGTCGCCTGACCCGTCATCGTCGTGGACGTTTGGCGATCAACCCTGCGGACAGCACTGAGGCATGACGATGGAGAGCCGGACCAGCGCGCTCGAGGAGCTGCCGCCGCTCGAGCTTCGCGAGCTGCGATCGCTCGACCTCGACCCGGACGCCTCCGGCGGTCTCGAGCACGTCTCGTCCGCCAGCGGCGTCGTGCGGCGCGGGGACTTCGTCTACGTCATCGGCGACGACATGCTCGAGCTCGCGATCTTCCGCGTCTCCGTGCCAGAGCCGGGCGAGCTTCGCCGTGTGTTCGAGGGCAAGCTGCCCGAGGGCGCCGCGGCGAAGAGCAAGGCCAAGCCGGACCTCGAGGCGCTCACCGTCCTCCCGCCGGCCGATCGCGCGCCGTACGGGACGGTGCTCGGACTCGGGTCGGGCTCCGGCGAGGGCCGCGACCGCGGGTTCGCCTGGACGCTGCGCGCGGACGGGAGCCTGCACGGCGAGCCGCGCGTCATCGACCTCAGTCCGCTGTACGAACGCCTGGCCTCAGACGTCGAGAAGCTCAACGTCGAAGGCGCGTGCGTCATGGGCGAGCGTCTGTGGCTGCTGCACCGCGGCAACCACGCCGACACAACGAACGTCGTCTTCGAGCTGGCGCTCGACGCGGTCATGGAGTCGTTGACCGGCGACCTGCGCATCGACGTCGAGGAGCTCGCAGCCGTGCGCTCGTACGACCTCGGCACGCTCGACGGCATCGAGGTGACGTTCAGCGACGCGACGCCGCTCGGCGGCGACCTGCTCGTCTTCACCGCCTCGGCCGAGGGCGAGAACGAGAACGGCGACGGTGAGATCCGCGGCTCGGTCGTCGGGACGATCGACCTCGGCGGCGACGTCAAGCGCATGCGCACGATCGACCGCCGCTACAAGGTCGAGGGCGTCCACGCGACGATCGACACCGGCGTCATGGACTTCCTCTTCGTCTGCGACCAGGACGACCCGGAGACCGCTTCGCCGCTCCTCTCGGCCTCGATGCCGGTCGACGGCTCGCTCGAGACCGACCTGCCGTAGACACCTCGGTGCGGTGTCAGCTCACGTCGTCGTGTCCGAGCAGCCCGCGCTCGTCCAGCTGAGCGAGGAACGCCGCCACCGCGGCCTCGGCGACGTCCCGCGCGACCTCGTAGCGACGGCACAACGTGTCGACGAGTGCGGTCTCGGTCGTGCCGGCCTCCATCTGTGGCCACAGCGTCATCGCCGTCGCGTTCGCCGAGAAGTAGCGGGAGGCCGCCGCGTCGAGGGCGATGATCTCACCCTTGGTCTCCCGCCAGAAGATGTCGTCGGAGCGCAGTTTGATCATGCGCCTGCACCGGCCAGCGGAGAACGCTCCCAGGGGTAGAAGAACCCCGCGTACGAGGTCTTCGGCGCCGCCCCGAGCAGGGGGCTGTTGCGGTGCTGGTACTCGCCTGAGATCTGGATGAGCGCGGCGTCACCGAAGGCGAGATCGCCGATGTCGGCGAGAACCTCACGGTCCTCGGCGCGCCTGACCTGAAGCCGTGCGCCTTCGAACGGTTCGGGGCTCAGGTTGACCGAGAACGCGGCGAGCCGCCCCTGCACGGCGTCGTCGTGCCACGGCGAGACGTGGCTCGACCCCGGCAGCATCCGGTAGATCCGGCCGCGGAAGTCCCCGATGGGCTCGCAGCCGGTCACCGACTCGACCAGGTCGAAGACCCTCGGATCGCACACCTTGAACAGCAGCAGCGCGGAGAGCCCGTTCGGCCTCATGAGCAGCTCGGTCTTGCCCGTGGCCTCGATCACGTGCTGATCGAACTCCGCGTCATCGAGCTGCCGGCGCACCCAGGCGCGCTCGCCGGCGTCGAGGAACCCGCGGATGACGACGGCGTGGCGCTCCGCCAGCTCGCGTCCGAGAGCCTCGCGATCGTCGAGCGGCAGCGACGTCAGCCGCACGGCTGGCACGGCATCACACGGGGGACCGCGGTGGGCCCGGGCCGAGCTGCGCTTACGACTGGCCCTCGATGTCGGCCACGCCGGAGAGGCCGGTCTGCGTGACCTCCTCGAACGAGCCCACGTCGGTCAGGGTGGGAGCGACCCACGCCTTGCGCGCGTCCTGGCTGTCGGGCGGGGCGTCGGTCTCGTGCTGATCGTCGGGCACTGGTCACTCCGCGTCGGGGGCCGGGTCAGTCAGTCTACGTCATGTGCACGTCGACCACCCCCGCCGCGGAGCCTACGGTCTGTGCGTGACCGGCCTGGACGCCGAGAACCAGCTGCTCGCCGACGCGGATCCCCATTGGCCGACGCTGCGCGTCGTCGTCGATCCCCGGCCGGAGGACGCTGCCGCGACGCTGTTGGACGAGACGCGGGCCTGCTACCCGGACGCCCCGGGCGGCTACGTGGAGGTCGATCGCAAGGCGGGCGTCGCGACCTTCCGCGGCGTCCAGGGGCTCACCTCCGATGCACTCGTCCACCCGCGCCTCGGCGTGCTCGCCGCGCTCTACGCCTACTGGCTGCCCGGACGAGCGGCCTTCCACGCGGGCGCCTTCGTCACCGGGTCGCGGGCGTGGGCGGTGATCGGTGGCCGCGGCGACGGCAAGAGCAGCCTGATGGCGGCACTCGCGGGCTCCGGCCTGCCGGTCCTCGGCGACGACACGCTGGTCATCGACGACCTGACCTGCCTGCCCGGCGTGCGCTGCGTCGACCTCCGGCCCGACGCCGCGTCGCACCTGCCGGCGGGCCGCACGGCGGTGCCCGTCCGCGCGGGCGCCCGTCGCCGCATGCAGCTCGACACGGCCCCGTCCCACACCACGCTCTCGGGATGGATCTTCCTGCGCTGGGGCACCGGGGTCGAGCTGCGGCCGATGCCGGTGGGGGAGCGGGTCACGCGGATCGCGCAGGCTCGAGGATGGCACCGCCGCGGAGTCACCGAGCCGCGCGCGCTGCTCGAGCTCGCGGGCCTCCCCGCCTGGGAGCTGACCCGGCCGCGCGACTGGACCCAGCTCGGCCCGACGGTCGACGCCGTCTCCGAGCTCCTGGCCGGGGTCACCGCGTGACGCCGATCTGCGGGGTCGTCGGCACCGACGGACGGCCGGTCGGCGCGCGCGACCTCGCCGGGGTCATGGACGCGTTGCGCTCGCTCGGCCCGCACGGGGAAGGCACCTGGAGCGGACGCGTCGGTCGCTCGACCGTGGCGCTCGGCGCGCGGAACGCGGCACAGCCCGTCCGCTCCGCCGACGGAGCGCTGTGCCTCGTGGCCGATGCCACGCTCGACTGCGGCGCCGAGCTGACGGCACGCCTTCGCGCGCCGGCCGGCGCGACCGACGCCGAGCTCATCCTCGCCGCCTACGAACGATGGGGCGAGCGCTGCCTGGACACCCTGAGCGGGTCGTTCGCCTTCGCCCTCGCGGACGCCCGCCGCGGCGGTGTCCTGATCGCCCGCGATCAGATCGGCGTGCGCCCGCTGGCCGTCCACAGTCGTCGTGGCGTCGTGGCGTTCGCGACGACCGCGCTCTCGCTGTGCGCGGTCGAGGGCGTCGGTCACGAGCTCGACCGTGAGCGGGTGGGCGAGTGGCTGGCGCTGTTTCAGGAGACCGAGCGCACCTTCGTGGCCGGGGTGCAGACCTTCCCTGCCGGGCACTGCGCCTGGATCGACGAACACGGGCCGCGGCGGCGGGAGTACTGGAGCCTCGACCCCGACCGCTACGTCGATCTCGGGTCGCCGGAGGCCTACGCCGCCGAGCTGCGGTCCGCCCTCGACTCCGCGGTCGAGCGTCGGCTCCCGGACGGCCCGGTGGGCGTGCTCCTGAGTGGCGGCCTCGACTCGACGGCCGTGGCGGCGACCGCGGCACGGTTGAGGCCCCACCACCCCATCCGGACCTACACGGCGGTGCCGCCGGCGGGATGGAGCGGCCCGACCCGTCCGGACTTCGACACCGACGAGTCGTCCGTGGTGCGCGAGGTCGGGTCGTTGTACGCGAATGTCGAGCCCAGCTTCATCGGCGGCGGGCACGCGCCGCTGCTCGCCGCGCACGACGCGGCATTCGCCGCCGGCTCGCCGCCGCCACGGAACCCCTGCAACGAGCTCTGGGTGCACGAGGCGCAGCGCCATGCCGGTGGCGACGGCGTGACCACCCTGCTCACGGGCGCGCGCGGCAACGCGTTCTTCTCGGCCGACGACCCCTTCTGGATCGCCTCGTTGCTCGCACGCTGCCGGTTCGGCGACGCCGGTCGGGAGCTTCGGACCTCGGCGTCGCCAGGCCTCGCGGCGCGCGAGCTCGTGCGGCAGCTGCTGCCACCGATCGGCCGCCGGATGCTGTGGTCCGCCCGGTCCCGCCTGGCTCCGGACCCGGGCGCCCCACCCGGGTTCGCGGGCGCTGACCTGGTGGCGACCCTGCGACGACACGAGCGTTGGTCGGACACGCCGACGCGGCGTTCGCTGCGCACGCGGCTGCTCCGCGCGGCCGTGTGGAGCGGCTACGCCGCGGAGGTGGCGCTGGTCCGTGACACGCTGGCCGGTGTCCGCACCTCCGACCCGACCGGTGACCTGCGGCTGGTGGAGGTGTGCGCGACCCAGCCGCCGTGGGCGCGCCGCAGCGGCGGGCGGACGCGGGTCGTCGCGCGTGACGCCGTCGCCGACCGTCTGCCTCCCACGATCGCGGAACGCACGCAACGGGGCGCCCAGCTCCCGGACTGGCTCGAGCACTTCACGGCCCGGCGAGGCGAGCTCGTCGAGGAGCTCGACGCGGCCCGCGCCCATCCCCTGTCCCGCGAGCTTTTCGACCTGGACGCGCTCGGTCACGCCCTGGGCGACTGGCCGACTCCCGCGCGGCAGCGTGCGCAGGTCGACCGCACCGCGCAGGTCTACCGCTTCGAGCTGCCGCGCGCGCTGCTGATGTCCCGGTACCTGCGCTTCTTCGACGCACGCGCCGACGCCCTGCGCCGCGCTGCGCGAAGCGCTCCGTGAGCTGAGCGAGTGGGCCGCGCGAGCGCGGTGCAATGGAGCGCGACGGCGGCGACGCGCCGCCTACTCGCTGCCCCCTCTGTCCGTGGTCGTGATGCTCAGGCCCCAGACGTTGACCGCGTCGATCACGTCACTGTCCTCGTCGAGGAGGAACACCTCCTCGTTCACGCCGTCGAGGAGCGCTGCCGCAGCTCGTCCGGGAGCCGGCCGCCGATGCGCTCCTCCTCCGCGGCGACGTCCTCCTCGGAGTACGAGCGGGGGCGGGGACGGGTCATCCGAGCAGGGAGCGACCGGTCATCTCCGGGGGCTGCTCGATCCCGACGAGCGCGAGGACCGTCGGTGCCACGTCGGCGAGGATGCCCTCGCCGTCGAGGGTCACCTCCTCGCTCGTGACGACGAGCGGCACGGGGTTGAGGGAGTGAGCGGTGTCGGGCGACCCGTCGTCCTCGAGCATCTCGTCGGCGTTGCCATGGTCGGCGGTGACGATGAGGACGCCGCCGCTGTCGAGTACGGTCTTCACGACGTCGCCGAGGCACGCGTCGACGGCCTCGCACGCCTTGATCGCCGCCGGGATCGACCCGGTGTGGCCGACCATGTCGGGGTTGGCGAAGTTGATGATCCCGAAGCGCGGCGCATCTTCGGTCCACGCGGCGATGAACGCGTCGGCGGCCCCGCGGGCGCTCATCTCCGGCTTGAAGTCGTAGGTCGGGACGTCACGCGGCGACGGGACGAGCTCGCGCCGCTCGCCGTCGTACGCCTCCTCCTCCCCACCGTTGAAGAAGTACGTCACGTGCGGGTACTTCTCGGTCTCGGCGACGTGGAGCTGCTTCTCGCCGCGGCCGGCGATCACCGTCGCGAGCGTGACCGTCGGGCGTGCCGGCGGGAACGCGACCGCATACGGCCAGCCCTCCTCGTACTCGGTGAGCGTGGTGACCATCGCGCCGCTCTCGGCCAGCGCGGTGACGATCTGCCGCATGCGGTCGGGCCGGAAGTTGAACGTGATGACGCGGTCTTCGGGGCGGATCTTCGCCTCGTCGCCCACGGTCGTCGCGGTGATGAACTCGTCGGTCTCGTCGCGGTCGTAGGCGTCGCGCACCGCCTGTTCCCCGGACGGGGCGTGGTGCTCGGAGACTGCGTCGACGAGGAGAGCACGGGCAGTGGCCGTTCTCTCCTCACGGTTGTCTCGGTCCATGCCGAAGTAGCGCCCGAGGACGGAGCCGACCCGGGCTCCCTGCATGGCGTCCACGGTCGTGAGGAAGCCGGCTCCGGACGTCGGGCTCGTGTCGCGCCCGTCGGTGAACGCGTGGATGACGAGGTCCTCGACGCCGAGGTCACGGCCGAGCTTCACGAGCCGCTCGAGGTGCTCCATCGACGCGTGGACGCCGCCGTCGGAGACGAGGCCGACGAGGTGCACGCGCGGCGCGCCCTTCATCGCCTCGACGAGCGCCTCCTTGTCGGCGAAGTCGGACTCGTTGATGCGGACGAGGTCCTGCTTGACGATCGCGCCGGCGCCGAGGTTGAGGTGGCCGACCTCGCTGTTGCCCATCTGCCCCGGCGGGAGGCCGACGGCCTCGCCGCAGGCGGTGAGCGTCGTGTTCGGGTACCGCGCCATGAGGTCGTCGAAGACGGGCGTGTCTGCCAGGTCGACCGCGTTGCCCGGACCGGGCGGGGCGAGGCCCCACCCGTCCAGGATCACGAGCGCGCACGCGGGGAACGTCGTCAAGACGTCGCTGCGTCGACGATCGCGAGGAAGTCGTCGGGCTTGAGCGACGCTCCGCCGATCAGGCCGCCGTCACAGTCGGGCAGCGCGAGCAGCTCCGCCGCGTTGTTGGGCTTCATCGAACCGCCGTAGAGCACGCGCACGCGCTGCTCGGCCTCCTTGGACCGGTCGCCGACGAGCGCGCGGACGAGCTCGCCGGCCTCCTGCGCCTGCTCGGGCGTGGCGACCTTGCCGGTGCCGATCGCCCAGATGGGCTCGTACGCGATGACGACCTCGTGGAGCCGCTCGGCCGGCACCGAGTGCAGACCCTCCTGCACCTGGTGGCGCAGCTTGCGCTCCATGTCGCCGTTCTCGCGCTCGGCCTCGGTCTCGCCGACGCACAGGATCGGGACGAGCCCGGCCTCGAGCGCCGCGGGGACCTTGCGCTGCAGCGCCTTGTCGGTCTCGCCGAACAGCTCGCGCCGCTCGGAGTGCCCGAGCACGACGCCGTCGACGCCGATCGCGTCGAGCATCGCCGCCGAGACCTCGCCCGTGTACGCGCCCGACGGCGCGTCGTGCATGGTCTGCGCGTAGACGGCCACGGATCCGGCGGCGCGCTTGGCCGCCCACAGCGACGTGAACGGCACGCACACGGCGACGTCCACGCCGTCGAAGGAGCGACCGGCGCAGGCCTCCATGAACGCCTCGGCCTCGGCGACCGTCTTGTTCATCTTCCAGTTGCCGGCGATGAACGGCATGCGGCTCATCGGAGCACCTCGCTCTCGCGGAGGACCTCGACGCCGGGCAGCGTCTTGCCCTCGATCAGCTCGAGCGCGGCGCCGCCGCCGGTCGAGAGATGCGTGACGTCGTCGGCGAAGCCGAACTGCACGAGCGCCGCGCCGCTGTCTCCACCGCCGACGACGGTCGTGCCCTTCGCGCGCGCGACCGCCTCGGCCACCGCGCGCGTGCCCTCGGCGAACGGCGCGAGCTCGAACGCCCCCATCGGTCCGTTCCAGAACACGGTGCCGGCGGTGCCGATGATCTCGCTGTAGCGCTCGACGGTCCGCGGCCCGACGTCGAGGCCCATCCAGCCCTCGGGGACGTCGACGCCGTCGAGGACCTGCGTCTCCGTGTCGGCGGAGAACGCCTTGCCCGCGACCAGGTCGACCGGGAGCACGACCTTGTCGCCGCCCTCGGCGATGATCCGCCGCGCGGGCTCGATGCCCTCGGCCTCGCACAGCGAGGAGCCGACGTCGTGCCCGTCGCCGGCGAAGAACGGGAAGCACATCGCCCCGCCGATCAGCACGGTGTCCGCGCGCTCGAGGAACGCCTCGAGCACGCCGAGCTTGTCGGTCACCTTCGCGCCGCCGACGATGGCGACGAGCGGGCGCTCGGGGTCCGCGAGGATCCCCTCGAGCGTCTCGACCTCGCGCTGCAGCAAGAGTCCCGCCGCACTGGGAAGGAGCTTGGCGATCGCGTGGTTCGACGCGTGCGCGCGGTGCGCGGCGCCGAAGGCGTCGTTGACGTACGCGTCGGCGAGCGCCGCGTACTGCTTGGCGAGCTCCGGGTCGTCCTCCGTCTCGCCCTCGTTGAACCGGACGTTCTCGAGCATCACGATCCCCGCGTCCGGGACGTCGGACAGCGACTCGGCGAGGACGACCTCCTCGCCGTTGCCGAGCAGCTCCTCGAGTCGCTGCGCCACTGGCCGCAGCGAGAGCTCCGGCTCGCGGTTCTTCGGCCGCCCGAGATGCGCGGCCAGGACGAGGTCCGCGCCCTGGTTGCGCAAGTCCTCGAGCGTCGGCAGGGCGGCGCGGATCCGCGAGTCGTCGGTGATGTTCTGGTGCTCGTCCAGGGGGACGTTGAAGTCCACGCGGACGAAGACCCGATCCTCCTCCACGCTGCCGAGGTCGTCCAGCGTCCTCACGAGGCGGTGGCCGCCTGCGGCACGAGGACCTTCTGCGCGAGCTCGACGACGCGGTTCGAGTAGCCCCACTCGTTGTCGTACCAGGAGACGACCTTCACGAGCGTGCCGTCGATGACCGCCGTGAGCAGCCCGTCGACGATCGACGAGTGCGGGTTCGTGATGATGTCGGTCGAGACGATCGGGTCCTCGGTGTACTGGAGGATCCCCTTCATCGGCCCGTCCGCGGCGGCGCCGCGGAACGCCTCGTTGATCTCGTCGACGGTCGTCTCGCGGTCGGCCTCGAAGGTCAGGTCGACGACCGAGCCGGTCGGGACGGGGGCCCGGATGGCGAAGCCGTGCAGCTTGCCGTTGAGCTCGGGGAGGACGAGGCCGACGGCCTTGGCGGCGCCGGTCGACGTCGGGATGAGGTTCAGCGCAGCCGCGCGCGCCCGGCGAAGGTCCGAGTGCGGCATGTCCTGCAGCCGCTGATCGGCGGTGTACGCGTGGATCGTCGTCATCAGGCCGTGCTTGATGCCGACCGTGTCGTTGGCGATCTTCGCGAACGGCGCGAGGCAGTTCGTCGTGCACGACGCGTTGGAGATGACGTCGTGCTGCGAGGCGTCGTACTGATCGAAGTTGACGCCGAGGCAGACCGTGATGTCCTCGCCCTTGGCCGGGGCGGAGATGATGACCTTCTTCGCGCCGCCGTCGAGGTGCTTGGAGGCGTTCTCGCGGTCGGTGAAGAAGCCGGTCGACTCGATGACGACGTCGACGCCGAGGTCGCCCCACGGGAGCTTGCCGGGGTCGCGTTCGGCCAGCACGCGCAGGTCGTCGCCGTCGACCTTCAGCCCGCCGCCAGTGTCCTCGACCGTCCCGGGGTACGGCCCCAGGATCGAGTCGTACTTGAGCAGATGGGCGAGCGTCTTCGAGTCGGTCAGGTCGTTGACGGCAACGAACTCGATGTCCGCGTTGGCGGCCTTCGCGGCGCGGTACAGGTTGCGGCCGATGCGCCCGAAGCCGTTGATCCCCACACGTACGGGCATAGGTTCAGGTCCTCCTGGTCGTCTTCACGTAGAAAAGCGGGGGCTGACGATATCCGGCCGGGGACTACCGTGGCCCTTCGATGCGCCCCACCCTCCTCGCCGGCCGAGGCGTCGGTGTCGCCGAGCCCCCTGACCGCGCTCCAGGCAGCAGTCTCGAGCCGCGGTCCTCGTGGCCGACGGGGAGAACTTCCATCACCTTGAGCGACTCGGCTCGTTGCCTTGCCCTAACCCGCGAACGGCGGCCTCAACTTGTACCGCCGCTCGGAGCTGATGCCGATCGGTGACTGCGGAGCCCGTTTCGTCGCCGTACGGAACTCGATCAGCTTCTCGCCGCGCAGCTGATCGATCCCTCGCCTGACCGTGTCGCGGGAGATGCCGTACCACTCCGCTGCACGCTCTTGGGGGAGCAAGAACCCAGCGGGCAGCGACAAGCCGATGAGAAGCACCGCGAGGCCGGGCAGCGAGAGGCGAAGGTGCCACCCCTCGTGCCAGAACTCGTACGGGAGCTTGAAGTAGTCGAGCCCCTCGGGACTTCGGGGGTCGTGACGGTAGGTCTCTCCCGAGCCGTTGTCCGCCAGGAGGTAGGAGACGCGGCGGCCCCGTCTGTGTTCGCTCCGGATGAGCCTCTGCGACTCGAGCCACGTCAGGTTCGTGGAGAGCGACACGCGGCTGCTCTCGCTCTCCGGCAGGCCGAGTGCCGTCATCCAGACTGCGGCCGGAACCTCGACGTCGTACGGGTGCCGACTCGCAACCGCGTGCATGAGGAGATACATGTTCAAGGCCCGGTGACGACGTGCCCGCACGAACCCGGCGAGTGGGCCCGCGCCGCCTCCCCGTTGTCGCTGCTGAACGAACGCGCGTGCGATTGGTACGAACGTCCTGCGCCCTTCGAGCAGGTCGCGAAGTACGACCGACGTGCGGTCCGGATCGACGGTCACCCGCCTCGACCCCGTCTGCCACGCCTCCGACTGGACGCCCCGAGCAACTCAACCTTGAACTTGCCTTCTTGTTCGCGGCCTGCCGGGCGGAAGCTCGGTACGCCAGCGCGCGCAAGGAGATGCTGAGCGACTCGCGCCTTCTGCGTCTCATCCCCGACGCGTCCCCGACGCAGATCGAACGCAGCAGCGCCGAGCAGCACATCGACGATCTGGATCCCATCACTCGCGCGCGAGTCGACCCTCGAAACGGTGGCAACGGCGAGTCGTCCGGACGACTTGTTCACCTGCTCGCGCACGTCTCGCTCGAAGCGGACGCCCCTCGGAGCGCTGAGCCGGTCTGCGAGAACGCAGACGATCTCCTCGCCTACGACGACATCCGAGACTACGCGCGCTGCCAGGTCGGCGTACGCCTTATGGGCGGGATGCTTGTGCTTGGAGTACTTGGCAGTGAGGTCGCCTCGCTGCCGGTCCGCG
>CADCVT010000177.1 GCA_902806215.1 uncultured Solirubrobacteraceae bacterium
ACGCGACGGGCGGCACGCACGAGGTGCGCGTGCTCCCCGACGTGCCTGGCGCGCGGCGGCTCGCGCTCGCGGTCCGCGAGGGCCGCTTCCACGAGCCGGGCCGGCGCCCGCGCGGGCCGATCGGCCTCGGCACGGACTTCGAGCGGATCCGCGACTACCTGCCCGACGACGACGTCCGCCACGTCAACTGGAAGGCGACCGCACGGATGGGGCGCCCGATGACCAACGTCGTGCGGCTCGAGCAGGAGCGCGAGATCGTCGTGCTGCTCGACACCGGACGGCTGATGGCGGCGCCGCTCGAGGACCGCACGCGGCTCGACGCCGCGCTCGACGCGGCCACCGCGGTGGGCATGGTCGCCGACGAGCTCGGCGACCGCTGCGGCGTCATCGCCTACGCGGACGACCTGCGGCGCACCGTGTCGCCGCGTCGCAACGGGGGCGAGGCGCTCGTCCGCGCGTGCTTCGACCTCGAGCCGCGGTCCGTGGAGTCGGACCCCGAACTCGCGTTCCGCGCCGTCGCCGGCCGCAAGCGCTCGCTCGTCCTCGTGCTGACCGACCTCGTCGACGAGGCGGCCGCGCGGTCGCTCGTCTCCGCCGTCCCGGTGCTCGCCCGGCGCCACGCGCTCGTCGTCGCCGGCGTCGCCGACCCCGACCTGCGCGCGATCCTCGACCGCGAGCCGTCGAGCGAGAACGACGTCCTCGCGAGCGCGGTCGCCGTCGAGGTCAGCCGGGCCCGAGCGGCCGCCGCCGCGTCCCTCGGAGCAATGGGAGCCGAGGTCATCGACGCGCGGCCCGACGAGCTCCCCGCCCGGTGCGTCGCGGCGTACCTGCGCGCGAAGAACCGCGCGCGGCTCTGACCCGTGCGGGCGCCGGACCAGCCTCACGCGTCGATGCCTGACGTCGACGTCGCTTTCGTCCTCGGTGGAGGCGGCCACCTCGGCGCGCACGAGGTCGGCATGCTCCGCGCGCTGCTCGAGCGCGGCATCGCGCCCGACCTGGTGCTCGGGACGTCGATCGGGGCGATCAACGGCGCGGCGGTCGCCGCCGACCCGACGCCGAGGGCTGCCGAGCGGCTGGCCGACGTGTGGACCCGCATCGAGAGCAGCGACGCGTTCGGCGGCGGTGTCCTCGGTCGGATCGGGACGCTCATGCGCACGCGGACGCACCTGCACGACAACGACGGATTGCGCCGGCTGCTCGGCGAGACGCTCGAGGCGGAGCGGATCGAGGACCTGCGGGTGCCGTTCCAGTGCGTCGCGGCCTCGATCGAGTCGGCGTCCGAGCGATGGTTCAGCCGCGGGCCGCTCGTCGAGGCGATCCTCGCCTCCTCGGCCGTGCCGGGGCTGCTCCCGCCGGTGCTGATCGACGGCGAGCACCACGTCGACGGCGGGATCGTCAACAGCATCCCGGTCGGGCGGGCGGTCGCGCTCGGCGCCCGCACGATCTACGTCCTGCACGTCGGGCGTCTCGACCGGCCGCTCGCGGTCCCGCGCTGGCCGTGGGAGGTGGGGTTGGTGGCGTTCGAGATCGCGCGCCGGCACCGGTTCGTCGGCGATCTCGCCGCGCTCCCGCCCGACATCGACGTGCACGTCATGCCGACCGGTCAGGCGGAGGCGCCCGCCTACACCGACCTCTCGCAGTTCCGGTACCGCGACACGACGAAGGTCCGCGAGCACATCGACACCGCGTACGAGGCGTCGGTGGGCTACCTCGACGGTCTGCGCTCATGAGGGTGCCGCCGAAGCTGATCCGGCGGCTGATCGTCGCGCCGCTCGTCGTCGTGCTGGAGGCGGCGCTCGTGCTCCTCTCGCCTCTCATCCTGGTCGTCGCGCTGGTCGCGTCGCCCTTCACCGGCGGCCTGCGGCCGGTGCGCGCCGCGATGATCGTGCTCTCCGGCACGACGCGGCACATGGCGGCGCTCCTGGGCCTGCTCGGCCTGTGGGTCGCGTCCGGCTTCGGCCGGCGGATGTCGAGCGAGGCGATCCAGCAGGCGCACTACGACCTCATGCGGTGGTTCGTCAGCGGGGTCTACGCCACGATCGTCTCGCTCGCGCGCGTCCGCGTCGAGGTCGTCGCCTCGGCCGAGGCGGGCGCGGTGCTCAGCGCGCGGGACAAGCCGGTCGTGCTCCTGAGCCGCCACGCGGGGGAGGGCGACACGCTGCTCGTCCTGTACGAGCTGCTCTGTCCGCACCGGCGCAGGCCACGGATCGTGATGCACGAGCGGCTGCGGCTCGAGCCTCTCGTCGACGTCCTCGGCGACCGCCTCCCGAACCGGTTCGTCGACCCGCGCGGCGGTGACACCGAGCGCGACATCGCGGGCATGGCGTCGACGCTCGGCGACGAAGCGGCGCTCGTGATCTTCCCCGAGGGCCGGAACTTCTCGGCCGAGCACCGGCAGCGCGCGATCGACCGCCTGCACGCCGCCGGGCACGCGGACCAGGCCGGTGCCGCGCAGGCCATGCGGCACGTCAGCGCACCGAGGCCGGGAGGCGCGCTCGCCGGCCTCTCCGCGGCGCCGGGGGCCGACGTCGTGGTCATGGGCCACGTCGGGTTCCCGACCGGACTCGGCGAGGTCTGGCGCCACCTTCCCGAGGAGCAGGTCATCGAGGTCCGCCTCTGGCACGAGCCGGCCGACTCGATCCCCGCCGACCACGACGCACGGATCGACTGGCTCTTCGACCGCTGGCGGACGCTCGACGAGTGGGTCGGCGAGCGCGAGACCGCCCGCGCGAGCCTCACAGCGTAAGCGCCGCCGCCGCGCGTCCGTGATCACGGCGCGTACGTCGCCTCGATCCCTCGGACATCTCCGTCCTCGTCGACGATGACGTCGACCTCCTCGAAGCCGTGGGCGGCGAGGTCGGGCCTCAGCGCGTCGGCCTGCTCGCCCCCGAGCTCGAGCAGGAGCGCCCCTCCCGGGCGCAGGAAGCGCGGGCTCTCGGCGACCACGCGGCGCAGCAGGTCCATCCCGTCGGGGCCGCCGTCGTACGACAGCGGGGTCTCGAACACGAACGTGTCGCGCTGCAGCAGCCCGAGCTCCGGCGTGGGGACGTAAGGGACGACCGCCGCCACGACCGCGACCGTCCCGGCGAGCGACGGCGGCACGGGCGCGAAGAGGTCCCCGGCGTAGGCCTCGACGCCATTCGAGCGGGCGCATCCGACGGCGCGCTCATCGAGGTCCGACGCGACCACGCGCGCGCCCGGGCGCGCAGCACGCAACGTCGTCGCGATCGCTCCGGCCCCGGTGCAGAGGTCGATCGCGCAGCCGTGCTCGGGGAGCCTCGCCACGGCGCGGCGCGCGAGCAGCTCGGTCTGCCAGCGCGGGACGTAGACCCCCGGTGCGACGCGGATCGTCACACCGCAGAACGAGACCGTGCCGGTGATCCACGCCAGCGGCTCGCCGGTCAGCCGCCGCGCGACGAGCGCGTCGAGCAGCGCCGCGGCCGCGTCGGCCGCCTCGATCAGCTCCTCGGCCTCCTCGTCGGCCGCCACGAACCCCGCGTTCTCCAGCAGCGTCGTTAGCGCAACGAGGTCGGAGGCCATTCCGCGATTGAACCAGGGGGTAGGGTCGGCGCATGCCCGGTCATGCCTTCCGCGCCGCCGTCGAGAGCGGCGACATCGAAGCGGCGGTCGCCCTGCTCGCCGACGACGTCACGTTCCGCAGCCCCGCCGTGTTCAAGCCGTACGAGGGACGCGAGACGGTGAGCACGATCCTGCGCACGGTCTACGGCGTCTTCGAGGACTTCCACTACACCGACGAGTTGGCCGGCGAGGGCGTCCACGCGCTGATCTTCGAGACGCGCGTCGGTGAGAAGCAGGTGCAGGGCATGGACCTCATCCGCGCCGACGCGAACGGCCGCATCGGCGAGTTCACGGTGATGGTCCGGCCCGCGTCCGGCCTCATGGCGCTCGCCGAGCGCATGGGCCCGGCGCTCCAGGCCGCCGGCGTCTAGCGCGAGCCGTGCTGGGTGATCGGCAGGCCGCCAGGCGAGTGACCCGGGTCCCGCGGTGACGGGATCGCCGCCAGCCGGCTGCTGAACGCCCGCGCGACCCGGACGGCGTGCGCCTTGGCCAGCGACGCCCGCTCGCCCGCGAACAACTCGTCGACCGTCGCCGTCCACAGCGCGAGCCAGCGCTCGAAGTGGCCCGGCTGCAGACCGACCTGCCGGTGCAGCGACGCATGCGGCGCGAAGGCCCCGCCGCTGTAGGACTGCGCGCCGAGCAGGATCGTCTCCCAGAACGCCGTGATGTCGGGCACGTGGGCCTCGAGGTCGAGCTTGGCGACGTCGGTGAAGATCCACCCGATGATCGGGTCGGTCAGCGCGCGGCCGTAGAAGGCGCGCACGAGGCGCTCGACGTCGTCGCGGTTCTCGATGTCGTGCAGCACTCCGTTCACTATGGCAACCCGCCGCCTACCCTCTGAGCGGCACATGGACGGCATCGATCCCGACCGCCTCGCCGACGCGCTCGGCGTCCTCGCCGAAGTCGAGCGGCTCCCGCCCGAGCACCCCGACGCCGTCGCGACCCGGCGCGCTCTCTCGAGCCTGATCAAGACCGTCAAGAAACGGCGGAAGACGGAGCGGCGCCAGGCGATCGTCGACAACGACCGCGCGGTCACCGCCGCGACGGCCACCGGCGCGCCGGGGCGGATCGACGACGAGACCCGGGGCCTGCCGCTCACCTCGGGCGCGACCGGCGCCCGCGCGGGCACGCTGCTCCAGCCGCGCGCGTGTTACGTCTGCAAGCGACGCTACGTCGAGGTCGACGCCTTCTACCACCAGCTCTGTCCGGAGTGCGCGGCGATCAACCACGCACGGCGCGACGCCCGCACCGATCTGCAAGGACGGCGCGCCCTGCTCACCGGCGGGCGGGCGAAGATCGGCATGTACATCGCCCTGCGGCTCCTGCGCGACGGCGCCCACACGACGATCACCACGCGCTTCCCGAAGGACGCCGTCCGCCGCTTCAGCGCGATGGAGGACAGCGCGGACTGGCTGCATCGCCTGCGCGTCGTCGGCATCGACCTGCGCGACCCGGCGCAGGTCATCGCGCTCGCCGACGAGGTCGCCGCGCAGGGCCCGCTCGACATCCTCATCAACAACGCCGCGCAGACCGTCCGCCGCTCGCCCGGCGCGTACGCGCACCTCGTCGCCGCCGAGGCCGCCCCGCTCGAGGAGGGCTCCGTCCCGGAGGTCCTCACGCTCGGCCGGGTGCCCGACGCCGAGGCACCCGCCCTCATGGCGAGCAACGGCGAGGGCGAGCACTGGGCCCCGACGCCGCACGCGCTGTCCGCCCTCGCGCTCACCGCCGGCTCGGCGTCGGCCGAGCGCATCAGCACCGGCACGGCGATCGACGCGGGCGGCCTCGCCCCCGACCTGCACGAGCACAACAGCTGGAGCCAGGTCGTCGACGAGGTCGACCCGGTCGAGCTGCTCGAGGTCCAGCTGTGCAACCAGACCGCGCCGTTCATCCTCGTCAGCCGGCTGCGTCCCGCGCTCGCGAGCTCGCAGGCCCGCCGCACCTACATCGTGAACGTGTCGGCGATGGAGGGCCAGTTCAGCCGCGGCTACAAGGGCCCGGGCCACCCGCACACGAACATGGCCAAGGCCGCGCTGAACATGCTCACCCGCACCAGCGGCAGGGAGCTGCTCGAGCAGGACGGCATCCTCATGACGAGCGTCGACACCGGCTGGATCACCGACGAGCGCCCGCATCCGACGAAGGCGCGGCTGGCCGAGGAGGGCTTCCACGCGCCGCTCGACCTCGTCGACGGCGCCGCCCGCGTCTACGACCCGATCGTCCGCGGCGAGGCCGGCGAGGACCTCCACTCGGTGTTCCTCAAGGACTTCAAGCCCTCGCCCTGGTGACCTAGCGCCGCTTGGCGGAGAACGTCAGGTCGAAGGTCTGGCAGCCGTTGCGGAAGAACTGCTCGATGCTGCCGGTGACCTTGCCCTTGGTGACCTTGCCCTTGAGCACGTAGGTCGCGAGGCCGTTGGTCGAGTCGCCGACGCTCTTCACCGTGAAGGCGCCGCTCGACCTGACCTTGACGTTCTTGACGAAGAGCACGTCGGTCGAGGAGCCCTTGCTGCCGCCCGACCCGCAGAGCAGGTACACCGAGAACGACAGGCTCTTGATCGTCCCGCTCTTGACGACTGCGTTGACCGTGCGGTCCTGGCTCGTGTCGCCACGATAGGTGCCGCTGAGACCCGCGGCGACGGCGGGGACGGCGAGCGTCAGCGTCGCGACCGTGGACGCGATCAGGGCGGAGGAAGAGCGGCTCATGCGGTTCGCATCGGCACACGATCGCTCAGGATTGAGCGCGGTCGGGCGGCGGCTCGCGTCCCGCGTCCGCGGGGACCTCAGGCCCTCGCCTCGGTGACCGGTTCGGCGTAAGGCCGCCGAGGAGATGAAGGAGCGCGGAGCCTCCGGGCAGCCGGAGGACGTCCCGGCCAAGGGGTTCCTCATGCTGATCCGGCGACCGCCCGTCGGTCGAGCTGTTCGAGGCGCCGGTCGCGTTCAGGCTGTAGCCGGGCGGCCGCGCACGACGACGAGCGCCCAGTACGCGCCGCCGACGGCGAGGCCGAGGACCATGCCCGGGATCAGGCCGAACCCCGACCGCGTGACGAAGCCCTCGATGAACCCCGCGAGGATCAGCCAGGGCGCGGTCCCGAGGACGATCGCCACGGCGTCACGGGCCTCGGACGCGAGCGCGACGCCGCGCCGCCTGGGCCCCGGACTGATGAGCGCCCAGCCCATCCGCATTCCCGCCGCGGCGGTGACGACGATGCAGGTCAGCTCGATCACGCCGTGGGCGAAGACGAACTCGACGAAGTCGATCCCGTTGCCCGCGTCGATCGCGCCGCCGGCGATCACGCCGAGGATGAGCCCGTTGTAGGCCACGACGAACGCGGTCCCGAGGCCTGCGAGCAGCCCCGCGGCGAAGGCGAGGAACGTCACCTGGATGTTGTTCGTCAGGACCTCGCTGGAGAACGCGGCGGTCTCCGTGCTCGACATGCCCGTGTCGCCGACCGGCTCGACCGCCCCGCGGAACTCCTCGGGAACGAGGCCGAGCGCGGCGCCCGGGTCGCTGACCGCCCACAGCGCCGCGAGCACGGCCGGCCCGAGGAGCAGCGCCGTCGCGATCAGCACGGCGGTGCGCCGCTCGGCGACGAGCTTCCAGTACTCGGTCGTGAGGAACCGGATCGGCGACGCTCGCGCGGCCTCGTCGGCGTAGACGGCCTGCCGGCCCGCCGCGACGAGCCGCTCGAGCCGGGCGACGACCGGATCGCCCGGCAGATGCCGCCGCGCGACCGCCAGATCGGCCGCCGCGGCCCGGTACAGACGGCCCAGGCGGAGCACCCCTTCGGGCCCGAGGCGCTCCGGCTTGCGGCCCGCCTGAGCGAGCAGTGCGTCGAGCTCTGACCACTCGGTGCCGCGCTCGGCGAGAAATCGATCTACTTTCACGGCGTGGAGTACGAAGACCGCATGCGCATCTCGACGCCCGAGGGCGTCGAGCTCGAGCTCACCCTGGCGGGGCTCGGGTCGCGCTTCATCGCCGCGACCATAGACCACATCATCAAGTTCCTCGCCATCGGGTTGCTCGCGCTGGTGCTGTTCTCGATCGGCGACGTCGGCTACGCCGTGTTCATCCCGCTGAGCGTGCTGATCTTCTTCGGCTACGACATCCTCTTCGAGGTCCTCTCGCAGGGGCGGACGCCGGGCAAGCAGTGGAACGACCTGCGCGTCGTGCGGACCGGCGGGGCGCCGGTCGACATCCGCGCGAGCGCGATCCGCAACATCCTGCGCCTCGTCGACGAGTGGACGATCTCGTTCATCCCGGGGGTCGTCAGCATCCTCACGACGAAGCGCAACCAGCGCGTCGGCGACCTGGCGGCCGACACCGTCGTCGTGCGCGAGCGCCCCAGGGTGGCGCAGGCGCCCGTGGCCGTGGCGCCGAGCGCGCCCGCGGGGTGGGTGAGGCCGTCCGACGCGCCCGCCGGCCCCTCGTCGGGCACGCCGGACTGGGACGTCAGCGCCGTGACGGCCGAGGACCTGTCGGCGATCCGCGAGTTCCTCGACCGTCGCTCGTCGCTGCCGGGCGACGTCCGCCAGCGCGTGGGAGGCCAGATCGCCGACGCCGTCGCGCCGCGCGTGGGCGGAGCGCCGGAGTCGATCGACCGCGAGCGGTTCCTGGAGGGGGTCGCCGCGACGAAGTTGGCTCGGAGCGCCTAGGGCTGGAGCAGCGTCCCGAGGATCTGCACGCCGCGCTCGAGCTCGGCGGCGGGCGCTCCCGCGAAGGCCAGGCGCAGGTACGGGCCCTCGGGCTCGCCGGGGAACCACGGGCGGCCGGGGGAGACGATCACCCCGTTGCGCGCGGCCTCGGCGGCCAGCTCGACGTCGTCGACGCCCTCCGGGAGGCGCAGCCAGACGTGGAAGCCGCCGGCGGGCACCCGGTCGAGCGACGCCGCCGGCATCTCGCGCCGGATCGCCGCGACGAGCGCGTCGCGCCGCTCGCGCAGCGCCTCGGCCCGCCGGCGCCGGTGCGTGCGCCAGGCGGGGGAGGAGACGAGGTCGAGCGCCGCCTCCTGGAGCGGGCCCGCCACGAAGAAGTCGTCGACGACGCGCGCCGCCCGCAGCCGTGCGCCCGCCGCGCCCCGGGCCGCGACCGCCG
>CADCVT010000178.1 GCA_902806215.1 uncultured Solirubrobacteraceae bacterium
CTGGCCCACGCCGAGAACGCCGGTGGCGATCGCGATGCCGATCATCCCGCCGACGAGCCACGCGAGCAGTCCGGTGTCTCGATCGGGGATCGCCGTGTCGAGGATCTCCTTGAGCAGGAACGGCGAGGCCATCCCGAGGGTCGCCGAGATCGCGATGAGGAACAGCACCGCGCCGAGCCGCCCGCGGTACGGGCGGAACAACCGCGCGATCCGCTTCAGGTCCGTCTTGCTCTCGGTGTCAGATGGTTGCAAACTTCAACCATCTTAGCGACAGGTGCAACTACCGGACGGTGAGGCTGCCCGACGACCGGCCGCTCGCGCCGGTGAGGGTCGCCTTGACGACGTCGCCCTTCTTGGCGGGGACCTTCACCGAGGGCAGCTTCGTCGTCTTCCCCTTGGCGGTGAACGACCTCTTCGTGCAGCGCTTCTTCACGCACAGCGTGAGGACATGCTTGCCGGCCTTGAGCCGCACGGGCGCGGCCAGCGTCAGCGTGACGCTCGTCGCGGCAGGCTTGACGGTGAAGGTGAGCAGCGTGGCGCCGCGCATGGCGAGCTGCTGCGGCGCGGGCGCGGCAGGCGTGACGACCTTCGGCGGCGAGATCGGTACGAGCGGGGTGGGGCTCGGAGACGGCGCCGGAGTCGGGGCCGGACTTGGCGGCGTCGATGGCGTGACGACGACCTCGGGCTTCGGCTCCGCCGTGGCGGGCGGCCTGCCGATCGTCACCGGCGCGCTGGCGGCGCGCGCGGTGCCGTCCGGGCCCGTGGCGGCGACCTCGACGCGGACGAGGCTGCCGACCACGTCCTCGGTCGGCGCGTACGAGGGCGCGGTGGCGCCGAAGATGTCGGTCCACGTGCCGCCGGCCTGGCGCTGCCAGCGATAGGCGAGCACGGGCGCGTTCGTCCACGACCCGCTCGTCGCGGTGAGCGTCGAGCCGATCTGCGGCGTGCCGGAGACGATCGGCAGCGCGGTGTTGACAGGGACCAGGAGGTCCGCGACGAGCGCGGTCTCCGCGGCTGCGAGCTCGATCGAGCCGTCGCCGTTCGTCGCGGTCTCGAGGATGCGGATGCGGCGACCGACGTCTTCGGCGCCCACGGCGTAGGTGGCGGCGCCGGCGGTGCCGACGCTCTCCCAGCCGCCTGCGGTGCTCCGCTGCCACTGCGCGGTGACGCCGCCGGTCGCGCCGGTCCACGTGCCGGCCGTGCGGGTGAGGGTCTGGCCGCGCTTCGCCGTGCCGGCGACGGTCGGGGCGGTGAGGCTGAGCGGCGACTGGAGCGCGGTCACGGTCGCGGTCGGCGTGCTCGGGTTCTCGGTCGTGCCGTTGGGCCCGGTGCCGAGCGAGACGAACCGCAGGCGTGCGCCGACGTCGTCGTGGGTCAGCGCGTACTCGCGCCCGTCGCCCGTGACCTCGACCCAGGGTCCGCTGTCGACGCTGCGTTCCCAGAGGTGCCTGACCGTGTCGGCGCCCGAGAACGAGCCGGCCGTCCCGACGAGCGTGCGGCCGGGCTTGGCGACGCCGGTGACGGTCGGCGAGGTGAGGACGACGGGGATCCCGGTCGCGACCTGGGCGGTTGCGGCGCTCGGTTCCGCGGGCGATTGCCCGCCGAAGCCCGTCGCGGTGACGACGACCCGCACGGTGCTCCCGACGTCGTCGGCCGCGAGCGTGTGGCTCGAGCCCGTCGCGCCGGCGATGCTCTGCCAACCGCCGGAGACCGAGCGCTGCCACTGATAGGCGCGGGACGTGACCGCACGGTCCCAGGTCCCGCCGTTCGTGGTGAGCGTCTGGCCGCGGCGGGCGGTGCCGCTCACGGTGGGCGAGGTGCTCCGCTGCGGCGCTCGCGGGGTCGTGGTCCGCGAGGCGCCGGGTCGGTACCACTGGGAGCCGCCGGAGTTCACTGCGGTGACGACCGGGGCGACGTAGCTCCCGATGTCCTCGCTCTGCTGGACGTAGCTCTGGCCGGTCGCGTCGGCGATCTTGGTCCACGTCACGCCGTCGCCGCTGCGGTGCCACTCGTACGAGAACGATGTCGCCCGGACCCACGTGCCGCTGCTCGTCGTGAGCGTCTCGCCCCGCTCGCGCACGCCGGTGACCACCGGGATCGCCGTGACCTGGGGGCCCGTCGCGGTGGCGACCCTGACCGGCGCGGAGTGCGCGACCTCGGCCGTCGTGCCCGCGGCCGTCACCTTCAGCCGCACGTGCGTGCCCACCCAGGCGTCCTGGAGCGTGAGCGTCGAGCCCGTCGCACCCGGGACGTCGGCGAAGTCGCCGTCGACCTCGCGCTGCCACTGACGGGTGAGCGTGGGCGAGCCTGTCCACGTGCCGGCGTTGCCGGTGACCGACTCGAACGCCCGGGCGGTGCCGGAGATCGTCGGCGGATCGCTCGCCGTCGGCGACGTGCCGTCCCAGCCGCACCCCTTCGCGACCTCGGCGCAGTCGGCGAGGTAGACGCTGTCGAAGACGTTCCAGTGCGCGTCGAAGTGCGGGTGCTGGACCGGGCGCGCGTCGAAGTAGTCGTCGCGGTTGCAGTCGAACGACTGGGTCAGCAGGCCGGTGAAGCTCGTGCAGTGCGTCGTCTCGTACGCATGCCCCTTCAGCGGGCCGTCGTCGTAGCACATGATGTCGTTGGGGCCGTCCCAGCAGTGGCCGTAGGCGCCGTCGTTCGGCGCGACGGTCGACCGCGACGTGTGCGGAGCCGACCACTGCACGGCGCCCATGTTGTGCGCCATCTCGTGCAGGAAGCCCTCGGGCCAGTACCCGGCGCCAGTGTTCGCCGGATCGGCGGCGCCGTTCGGGATCCAGATGATCGAGCTCATCCTCGGAGACGCCGGGTCGGCGTTGTTGTGCCAGTTCGACGCGTCCTCGCGGTCCGCCCCGGCGCCGTTGAGGTAGAGCTCGCCGGTGCCGGACAGGCCGCCGTTCGTCAGGTGGTCGCCGAGCACCACGAGGTTCTTCGTGGCGCTGATCCCGGGCTCGTCCTCGACGTCGGCGAGGACCGCGTTGAAGTTCCGGGCGAGCGCCGCCTGCGTCCCGTCGAGCTGCACGACCTGGATGTCGACGTAGTCGGGGCCGCAGTCGGTGCCCATGTCGAACCGGGGCGCCTTCCGGCCGAGCGACTCGTTGGCGAGGAAGCGCGAGATCAGCGAGACGTTCGCCTGGAGCGCGTCGCGCCACGCCTCGAACCGCGGCGTGCTGTCCGACGCGTACGCGTAGACGAGCTTGAACTGCTTGGCGCTCTCGGCGTGGACGGCGTGCGTGCCGGTGTAGTCGCTCGCGCCGTTCGTGCTGTCGCAGTGCGTCGTGGGGAGCGTCTGACCGCCGAGCGCGCTCGGGGTCGTCGGCGTCCCGGCCTCGACGAGGGCTCGGAAGTCGACGTTGACCTCGCCGATCGTGTCCGCGTGGTCGGCCTCGGGGTGCGCGTGCCCAGGGTGAGCGGACGCGCCGGCGGGCACCAGACAGAGCAGGACGATCAGCGTCAGAGCGACTCGGAGAGTGACCATCAAGTCCGTTATCGGCGCGTCGCCGCTCAGGATCCAGCGAAGTTTTGCGTGATCTTGGGTCGAGCCTTGGTGCCCTGCCGTCCGAAAGGACTCTCGAGCACCCTTGGCCGCCCGCATCTCCGCAACGCTGCTGCGCACCCAGCCGGACCGCCGGCTCGTCGCGCTGGCGGCCGACGGCTCCGAGCCCGCCTTCGAGGCGCTCGTCGACCGCTACCGCCAGCCGCTGGAGGCCTACTGCCGCCGGCTCCTGCTCCCCGCCGACGTGGCCGAGGACGTCGTCCAGGAGGCGCTCCTGTCGACGTGGCAGGCGCTGCGGCGCGGCAACGACATCCAGGATCCGCGCGCGTGGCTGTACCTGGGGCTGACCGCCGGCGCGGTGCGCGGGCTGGTCTACCGAGCAAGGGCGGCGCTGCGGACCGCGGCCGGCCTGCTGCTGCCCGGTCCGGCGGTCGCGTGGGCGTCCTCGGCCGGTGCCCGCGCGGGCGTCCCGATGGCCGAGCGGATCGGCGAGCTCGTCGCCGGCGGGGGCGCCGCCGGCGGTATCGCCGCCCTGGTGACGAAGGGCGGAGCGACCGTGGCCACGGTGACAGCGCTGGCAGGCGGCGCGGCGGTGGTGAGCGACCGGCCCGAGCAGCGCGAAGCGCCGGCGTCGGCGTCGGCGTCGGCGCGGCCGTCGATCGACGACAACAGCGACGATGACGTGGTCGAACGTGCCGCCGACGACCGCTCCGGGCGCTCGGGATCGGGGAGCGACTCGTCCGGGTCGGGCTCCGACGACGGCTCGTCGGGCAGCGGGTCGTCCGGATCAGGGTCCGACGAGGACTCGTCCGGGCGAGGCTCCGGCTCCGACGACTCCTCCGGATCGGGAAGCGGCGGAAGCGGCAGCGACCGCTCGGACAGCTCGGGATCAGGCTCCGGCACGCTGCCGGAGCCCGACGATCCCGAAGACGACTAGCTAGCCGAGGCGCTGCTCGAGGGCGCTGAGCTGCTGGGTGATCTCGGCCGGCAGCTTGTCGCCGAACTTCGCGAGGTGCGCGCGGACCTGGTCGAGCTCGCCCTTGACCGCCTCGTCGTCGACGCGGGTGAGGAAGTCGAGGTCCTCGGCGCTGAGGTCGAGGCCCTCGACGTTCAGCTCGCCCGGCGCGGGCACGAGGCCGACCGTGGTCTCGACGGCCTCGGCCTCGCCGTCACAGCGGCGGAAGACCCACTCGAGCACGCGCGAGTTCTCGCCGAAGCCCGGCCACACGAACTTCCCGTCGGCGTCCTTGCGGAACCAGTTGACGTAGAAGATCCGCGGCAGCTGGTCGGCGTCGCCGCGGCGGCCGATATCGAGCCAGTGCTCGAAGTAGTCGGCCATGTTGTAGCCGCAGAACGGCAGCATCGCGAACGGGTCGAAGCGCAGCTCGCCGACCTTGCCGAAGGCGGCGGCGGTCTGCTCGGAGCTCATCGTCGCGCCGAGGAACACGCCGTGCTCCCAGTCGAACGCCTCGCGCACGAGCGGCACGACCGACGCGCGGCGGCCGCCGAACAGGAACGCATCGATCGGCACGCCGGCCGGGTCGTCCCAGTTGGGCGCGATCGACGGCGTCTGGTCGGCAGGGACCGTGAAGCGCGCGTTCGGATGCGCGGCGGGCGTCGGCGAGTCCGGCGTCCACTCCTTGCCGTGCCAGTCGATGGCGTGCGCCGGCGGCTCGGACGTCATGCCCTCCCACCACACGTCGCCGTCGTCGGTCAGCGCGCAGTTGGTGAAGATCGTGTTCTCGCGGATCGCCGCCATGGCGTTCGGGTTCGTGTCCTCGCCCGTGCCCGGAGCGACGCCGAAGAACCCGGCCTCGGGGTTGATCGCGTACAGGCGCCCGTCGTCGCCGAACTTCATCCACGCGATGTCGTCGCCGACGGTCTCGACCGTCCAGCCCTCGAGCGTGGGGATGAGCATCGCGAGGTTGGTCTTGCCGGTCGCGCTCGGGAAGGCGCCGGTGATGTGCTTGACCTTCCCCTCGGGCGAGGTGAGCTTGATGATGAGCATGTGCTCGGCCATCCAGCCCTCGTCGCGGGCCATGATCGACGCGATGC
>CADCVT010000179.1 GCA_902806215.1 uncultured Solirubrobacteraceae bacterium
TCGCCGACGGCCTGCGCGAGCAGGTCGCCTGGCACCGCTCGCGCTAGCGAGCGGCCTCGTACGCGTCGATCTGCGCGAGCGTGACCGCGCGCAGGTCGTCCCCGCGCTCGTAGGCGCGGTACCAGTCGACGATGGCCCGCAGCGCGGCGTCGAGATCCCAGGCAGGGCGCCAGCCGAGCTGCTCGCGGGCCTTGGCGGAGTCGATCCGCAGGACCCCGGACTCGGGCGGGTGCTCGCCGGGCTGCGCGACGATCCGCGCATCGCCGCCCCACAGCTCCGCGAGCCGTTCCGCGACGGTCTGCACCGGCAGCTCGTCGTCCGGGGACGGCCCGAAGTTCCACGGACCCGCGTACGTGCCCGGATCGCGGACAACGGCTTCAGCGAGGGCCAAGTAGCCGGCAAGGGGGTTCAGGACGTGCTGCCACGGGCGAATCGCCGCGGCGTTGCGCAGCTCGACATCCTCACCAGCCATCAGCGCGCACATGACGTCCGGGACGAGTCGCGCGGATCCCCAGTCGCCACCCCCGATCACGTTCCCGGCGCGCGCGGAGGCAAGCGGAAGACCGAAGGACGAGCGGTACGCGGCGGCCACGAGCTCCGCCGCGGCCTTGGACGCCGAGTAGGGGTCCTCGCCCCCGAGCGGATCGTCCTCGGGGTGCGGGTCGGGCCCCGGCGCGTAGCACTTGTCCGACGTGACCACGATGATCGCGTCAGCGCCGCCCGCCTCCCGGACGGCGTCGAGGACGTTGACGGTGCCCTGCACGTTGATCGCGAAGGTCTCCTCCGGCTCCTCGTACGAGCGCCGGACGAGCGGCTGTGCCGCCATGTGCAGCACGACCGACGGCGACGCGGCGGCGACCGCCGCGCGGACCGCCGCGCGGTCGCGCACGTCGGCGGTGACCTGTTCGATCCCAGCGCCCGCCTGGGCGAGATCGTGCAGGGAGGGCGATGTCGGCACTTCGTCCGACAGACCCGTCACACGCGCCCCGAGGCGCTCCAGCCAGAGTGTGAGCCAAGTGCCCTTGAAACCGGTGTGTCCGGTGAGAAGCACGTTTCTGCCCGTCCAGAAGGCCTCTGGCGAGGGTTTTGTGACAGGCATGTGCGGCTATGCTACGAGCGAGCTCGCTGATCCTGTCCGCGCGAGCTCTGGAAGTGGGTTGCGCAAGGACGCGACTTTCCGGGCGTCGAACCGTTGAGACATGCCGGGACCCCTCCGAAAGCCCGCAATGACTCCTCAGACCGCTGAATTCACCCGCATCGAGCCTGCCGTCGCCCTCCCGGCGCCTTCGGCCGACGACGTCCGCCCGGCCACGGCCGAGGTGCTCGGCGTCCCGCTCGCGCTGACCGACTACGAGCGCACCATGGACTGGATGGACGCCGTCGTCGCCGACCGCGAGCCCGCCTACCTGTCGGCCGCGGCAGTCCACCTCGTGATGGTCGCGCAGGAGGACGAGGACACCCGCGCCGCCGTCGACGAGGCGACGCTCGTCGTCCCCGACGGCCAGCCGCTCGTGTGGGCGCTGCGCTCCCTCGGCCACGAGGCCAGCCGCGTCTACGGCCCTGACCTCATGGCGAAGTACTGCGAGCGCTCGGCTCAGACCGGCGTGCGCATGTACCTCTACGGCGGCCGCAACCAGGGCGCGCTCGTCGAGCTCGCGCTGCGCCTGCGCCGCCGCTACCCCGGCCTGCAGATCGTCGGCGGCTACTCGCCGCCCTTCCGCCCGCTCGACGACGACGAGCAGCAGTGGGTCATCGACGACATCAACCGCTCCAAGGCGGACGTCGTGTGGGTCGGCATCGGCCAGCCCAAGCAGGAGATCTGGATGCGGGAGTTCCGCGACCGGCTCGACGCGCCCATGCTCGTCGGCGTCGGTGCCGCGTTCGACTTCCATGCCGGCCTGGTGCCGCAGGCGCCGAGCTGGATGCAGGACGTCGGCCTCGAGTGGGTCTACCGCCTCTCGAAGGAGCCGCGAAGGCTGTGGCGGCGCTACGCCCGCTACAACCCGCGCTTCGTCGCCGGCTTCGCGCGCCAGAAGGCGCGCGGCGCCCGTCACGCCGCCCGATAGATTCTTCCGGCGTGGACCTCGACGTCTCCGTCATCGGGCTCGGCCGGGTCGGCCTCCCGCTCGCTCTGTCGCTCGCGGATCGCGGCCTGAACGTCATCGGCGTCGACCGTGACGCCGACCGCCTCGACGCGGTGCGCGAGGGACGGCTGCCCTTCCAGGAGAACGGCGGCGAGGAGGTCATGGAGCGCGTGCACGCGTCCGGCCGCCTCGAGGTGTCCGACCGCGTCGTCGACGCGGCGCGCGCCAGGCACATCATCCTCACGCTCGGCACCCCCTCGTTCTCGCACATCGAGATCGACATGCGCGACATCCGCTCGGTGCTCGACGACCTGCTCCCCGTGCTCGAGCCCGGCCACAGCGTCATC
Organism: uncultured Solirubrobacteraceae bacterium; assembly: GCA_902806215.1. GTDB lineage: Bacteria > Actinomycetota > Thermoleophilia > Solirubrobacterales > Solirubrobacteraceae > CADCVT01. The sequence continues at coordinate 2,432 of CADCVT010000179.1, forward strand.
CTGCGTTCGACGATCGCGCCGAACACGACCGACTTCGTCGCGGGCTACCTGAAGAAGAACCGCGGCTTCGACATCGGCACCGACGTCTTCGTCGCGCACGCGCCCGAGCGCATCGCCGCCGGGCGCTTCTTCGAGGAGATCGACTCGCTGCCGCAGATCGTCGGCGGCGTCGGCGAGCGCTCGACCGACGTGGTCGCCGAGCTGTTCGACGTCTACGAGGCGCCGGTCGTGAAGACGACCCCCGTGCAGGCCGAGCTGGCGAAGATCTGGACCAACATCCTGCGCTACGCGACGTTCGCCCTGCCCAACCTCCTGATGATGGACTGCGAGCAGTACGACGCGAACGTCTTCGAGGTCATCGACCTCATCAACGAGAATTACCCTCGGGGCGGCATCAAGATGCCCGGCTTCACCGCCGGGACCTGCCTGCGCAAGGACTTCACGTTCTCCGAGGAGCGCTCGTACGCCCCGGGCATGCTGCTCGCGGTCTCGCGCGTCAACGAGAGCGTGCCGCTCTTCCTCGTGCAGGGGATGAA
>CADCVT010000180.1 GCA_902806215.1 uncultured Solirubrobacteraceae bacterium
CCATCGCATCGGCGTGGTCCTCTCGGGCGCCGACGACGACTGGTACACGCCGGGCACGAGCAACACGCCCGTCGGCGTGGTCGAGGGCAAGGCCGCGATGCGCCTGCCGCTGCTGCGCTTCCGCCGCGACGACAGCATCGCCGGCGGCAAGTCGGAGTCGATCGACGACGCCCAGCCGTTCGCCGTCCCGGCCGCCGCGCTGACCGGCTCCGTGGTCGACGCGGCGTTCCCGCCCGCGCAGGTCCCGTTCCCCGAGGCGCGGCTCGGCTCGAGCGCGTCGATGCCGCTCGGCGCCTGCGCCTGCGGGATCGCCGGCCCCGGCCGCGACGGGACGACCGCGGCCGAGCGCGCGAAGGCCGCCGCCCGTCGGGCGACGCTGAAGCTGCGGATCGTCAGGCGGCGCGGCAAGCGCGTCCTCGTCGCCTCGGGCCGCGCGCCCGGCGCGAAGAAGGTCACGCTCGCGGTGAAGTTCGGCCGCAGCGCGTTTGCCCGGCGCACCGCGAAGGTCAAGCGCAACGCGTACACGGCGACGTTCTCGCTCGCCCGCCTGCGCTCGGGCCGCCTGACGGTGGCCGCGCGCCTCAATGGCAGGGGCAAGCCGATGACCGCCGCGGTCCGTCTGAAGCGCGCTCGCTAGGCGACTGCGGGGGCCCGCTCCGCGTAACGTTTTCCTTACGGTCCGTGACGGACCTCGCATGCTCGTGGATGATCAGCGCATGGCAAGAGCGTTCGACGTGGTCGTGCTGGGTGCCGGTCCTGCCGGCGAGGTGTGCGCGGGGCGACTCGCCGACGGCGGTCTCGAGGTCGCGATCGTCGAGGAGCACCTCGTCGGCGGCGAGTGCTCGTTCTACGCCTGCATGCCCTCCAAGGCGCTGCTGCGCCCCGCCGAGGCGCTGGAGGAGGCGCGGCGGATCCCGGGCGCCGCCGAGGCCGCGACCGGGACCCTCGACGTCCCCGCCGCGCTTGCGCGCCGCGACGAGGTGATCCACGACCTCGACGACTCGGCCCAGGTGCCGTGGCTCGACGACAACGGGATCACGCTCGTCCGGGGGCGAGGCCGGCTCGACGGCAAGCTGACCGTCCGCGTCGGCGACGAGGTGCTCGAGGCTCGCCGCGCCGTCGTCGTCTCCACCGGCAGCGACGCGACGATGCCGCCGATCCCCGGCCTGGCCGAGGCGGAGCCGTGGACGAACCGCGAGGCCACCGTCGCCAAGACCCCGCCCGAGCACCTCGTCGTGCTCGGCGGCGGGCCCGTCGGCGTCGAGCTCGCGCAGGCGTGGCGGTCGCTGGGCAGCGCGGTGACGCTCGTCGAGAGCCACGAGCACGTGCTCGGCCGGGAGGAGCCGTTCGCGGCCGAGGAGGTCGAGCAGGCGCTCGGCGACGCCGGCGTCGACGTGCGGACGGGCATCCGCGCGACCGCCGTCGCGCGTAGTGACGGGAAGGTGACGGTCACGCTCTCAGACGGCACGGAGGCCATTGGCGACGAGCTCCTGCTCGCCCTGGGCCGCACCCCCCGCACGGACGGCATCGGCCTCGACTCCGTCGGCCTCGGCGCCGACGGCCCGATCGAGACCGACAACCACCTCCACGTCCAGGCCGAGCCCTGGCTGTACGCGATCGGCGACGTCAACGGCCGCGCGCTGCTCACCCACCAGGGCAAGTACCAGGGCCGCATCGCCGCCGACCACATCCTCGGCCGCGCCCACGCGAGCCTCGTCTACGGCGGCCCGCTGTCGCCGCGCATCGTCTTCACCGAGCCGCAGGTGGCGAGCGTCGGCTACACGCTCGCCGCGGCGCTCGAGGCCGGCATCGACGTCGAGGCGGTCGACGCGGACGTCAACGACACCGCGGGCGGGAGCTTCTACGGCCGCGGGGTCCCGGGCCGTGCCCGGCTCGTCGTCGACGAGAACCGCCGCGTGCTCGTCGGGGCGACGTTCACCGGCGCGGAGGTCGGCGACCTGCTGCACGCCGCGACGATCGCGATCGTCGGCGAGGTCCCGCTCGACCGCCTGTGGCACGCCGTCCCGTGCTTCCCCAGCCGCAGCGAGGTCTGGCTCAAGCTCCTGGAGGCGTACGGCCTGTGAGAGCGCCGTGGCCCGAGGATCCGCCGCCCGGCCCGTTCCGCCCGAGCTCCTGGAAGAGCCCGCTGCGCGGGCCGTGGCTGACCGCGTTCCTCGGCTCGATCCTCCTGGCGCTCGTCACGATCGTCGCGGTCACCGGCTTCCTCAGCCACGCGGCGTACAACCCGAGCCTCGGCATGAACGCGATCGTCCCGGCCGAGGACGACCTCGGGTTCCTGCTGTTCGACTGGCCGACGTCGCCGTCGTGGCTCTACGCGCTCAACCAGGGCCTCCACGTCACGGTCGGGTTCGTCGCGGTGCCGCTGCTGCTGGCCAAGCTGTGGAGCGTCATCCCGCGGCTGTTCAAGTGGCCGCCGGTCGTCTCCCCGGCGGAGGGCATCGAGCGCGCGGCGATCGCGCTGCTCGTCGGCTCGGCGCTCTTCCTGTTCGCCACCGGCGTCGCGAACGCCCAGATCTACTACCCGTTCAGGTTCAACTTCGTGCTGGCGCACTACTACGCGGCGATCGTGTTCGTGGCGGCGCTGGCGCTCCACGTCGCGGTGAAGACGCCGGTGATCCTGCGGGCGTACCGGGAGCGCGGCGTGCTCAAGCCGCTGCGCGACGACCTCGCGCACACCGAGTCCGAGCCGCACGACCCGCACGGCGGCCTGGCGCCGGAGGCCCCGGACGCGCCGACGATCTCGCGCCGCGGCCTCGTCGGGGCGGTCGGCGCGGCGGGCGCGCTGCTCGCGGTGTTCGTCGGCGGTCAGTCGGTCGGCGGGCCGTTCCGGTCGCTCGCGCTCTTCGCGCCGCGCCGGCAGTCGTTCCCGGTCAACAAGACCGCGCGGTCGGCGGGCGTCACCGAGGAGATGACCGGCGACGGCTGGCGCCTCGCGGTCGGCGATCGCTCGTTCACGCGCGACGAGCTCCTCGCGATGCCGCAGCACACGGAGTCGCTGCCGATCGCGTGCGTCGAAGGGTGGTCGACGACGCAGTCCTGGACCGGCGTCCGGCTGCGGGACCTCGCCGGCGGCTCGTCCGGCACGTGCTTCGTCGAGTCGTTGCAGCCCCGCGGTTCGCTGCGCGAGGCCACGCTCAGCGCCGACCAGGTGGCGAACGAGCGGTCACTGCTCGCGCTGAAGGTCAACGGCGAGGACCTCTCGATGGACCACGGCTACCCGGCGCGCATCATCGTGCCGGCGCTGCCCGGCGTGCACAACACCAAGTGGGTCAAGAGCCTGAGGTTCTCGTGAGGAAGCTCTACGGCACCACCCCGCTGCACCTGCTCGCCCACGGGCTGCTGTTCGCGATCTTCGGCTGGGTCGTCCTGCAGCTGTTCGACGCCCGCGAGTCGTTCAACATGCTCGTCTGGTTCGTGGCGGCGCTCATCCTCCACGACCTCGTCCTGCTGCCGTTCTACTCGCTGCTCGACCGCGCCGGACGCGTGGCCGCCCGCGGGCCGACGATCAACTTCGTGCGCATCCCCGCCGCGCTGTCGGGCCTGCTGCTGCTGCTCTTCTTCCCGCCGATGCTCGGGCGCAACGACGGCTCGTTCGCACGCGTCGCCGGCGAGGAGCCGAGCGGGTACCTCGAGCGGTGGCTGATCGTCACCGCGGCGCTCTTCGCCATCGCCATGGCGCTGTCTGTGCTGAGGCTCACGAAAGGGCGGCACGAGCAGGCATAACGTCGTGCCCATGTTCGCCGACGTCATCTTCCTCTCCGTTGTCCTCCTCCTCGTCGTGGCGGCCATGCAGCTGTACTCCAGCCGCACCAGCGGGATCTCGCAGCGCCCGTACGAGCACGTCTACGGCGGCGCCCCCGGTGCGGCCGGCGGCTCGCGCATGAGCCGGTCCGACGAGCGCGACATCGACTACTGGACCCGCGGAACCCGGTAGCGCTTCGCGTCCAGGCGGCCCATCAGGGGCGAGCCCGATCCTCGACGAGGTCAAGGACGACGCGGGCGTTCCCGGCGAGGCGCGCAAGCAGATCGAGAAGTCCCAGGAGCAGCACGAGTCGCCCTGACGTCGGCGACGATCGCGTCGAGGACCGACCTGAGCGCCTCGTGCGCGTCCGGCGCGGCAAGCCGGCGCATCGGCACGGTGCCGGCGAACCGCGCCTGAACCGGCAGGAGCCGCGCGCGCCGGCCCGCGTCGAGGGCCTCGGCGCGGTACGTGTCGCGGAGCACGAGCGAGAGGCGGTCGCGCGGCGACACGTCCGAGAGCTCCGGCCGATCCGCCTCGATCCGTGGGGCGAGGACGTACACGGCCGCCAGCGGCCTCGCATCTGCGCAGTACGAGCCCTCGGACACCGACAGCGCAACCGCCCGCTTGTCGCCCATCATGTCGGCGTCGAACACCCGTGGCAGACGTTCCGCCTCCCAGCCGACCGCGCGGGCGGTTACGGGCAGCACCCGCAGGCGCGCGGGTCCCGGATGGACTGCGAACCCTCCCGGCGCGTCGGCGATCGCGGCGACGTCGTCGCTCAGCAGGGCGTGCCCCCGCGCGACGAACGCCGCGGCCGTCGTCGACTTCCCCGCTCCGCTCGGGCCGACGACGAGGATCGCCTCGTCGTCGACCACGAGCGCAGCGCCGTGCAGCTGCGGCGTACCGGCGAGGTGCAGCGCGGTGGAGAGCCCCGCGGTCTCGACGACCGGCGCCATCTGGAGTGGGTCGGTTGCGGCTCCATACCTGACGTCGATCCGGCCGTGCGAGACCAGCATGCTCCAGGCCTCGCCGACGGCCGGGTCGACGTAGTGCAGCAGGCGCTGGTCCCCGTCGAGGTGCCAGACCCGCTCGAAGCCGGTCTGCGCCACCGGCGGCACACCCGGCGGCTCGTGCGCACCGTTGGGCGGGTCTGCGAACACGACCTCGACCGAGCTCGCCGCGCTCGCGTCGTCCGTGGGATGGAGGCCCGCGAGGGGCCGGTTCGAGCGCACGGTCAGCCCGAACGCCGCGTACGCGTGCGCGCTCAACGCGGCAGGAACTCGGCGATCCGGGAGGGACGCCGGTCGGCGGGGACGTCCTCGGGCGACACAAAGGAGGCGCGCTCGTACAGCGAGTCCAGCTCTGCCGAGTTCGCCTCCTCGCGCTCGAGCAGCCGGATCGTCGACATGAGCGCGAAGTGGTCGTACGGCTGGTGCTCGAGCACGGTCCGTGCCCGCTCGCGCACGTCGCCGTCGACGGCGGCTCGTGCCCGCCGGAACGGCGAGCCGATGTCACACACCAGGCGGCTCACGTCCCGGCTGCCCAGGCGGCGCGCGCAGCGCACCCGGATCTCGGCGAACACGTCGGCGAAGACCGGCGACGGTGAGAGGCCTGCCGTGTACTCGAGCGCCGCGCGATGCCGGCCCAGCCGCTCGAGGGTCGCCGCGACGAGAACGTGAGCCTGCTCGTAGCCAGGATCGTCCGCGACGAGCTCCCGCGCCGCGTCGAGCGCCTGCGCCGGCTCGAGGCGGCGTGCCGCGACGAGGCGCGCGGACAGCTGGTCGTCGCGTGGAGGCGGCGGTTCGCCCGGCGGGGCAGCATCGGTGGCCAGGAGGCTCCGGTACGCGGCGTCGCGCTGGTCGGCGAGCGCATCGGCGCTGCGGTGCTCGAGCGTCCACTCGCGCGCGGCACGCCCGAGCTCAGATCGGAAGA
>CADCVT010000181.1 GCA_902806215.1 uncultured Solirubrobacteraceae bacterium
CGAGGCGCTCGTCACCGAGATCCGCCGCGCCGGCGCCACCCGGGTGGCGCTGTCGACCGAGGGCGACTGGCTGCGCGAGCTGGGGAGGGGCCCGCGATGAGCTTCGCCGAGCCGCTCCACCTCCTTGCGCTGCTGGCGATCCCGCTCGCGATCGCGCTGTTCGCGGTCGAGCGCCGCCGCCGCCGGCGCTTCGCCGTGCGCCATCCGGCGGCGTCGGTGATCGCGCGCGCCGCGGCGGGCACGCCACGCTGGCGCAGCATCGTCCCGCCGGCGCTGCTCGGCCTGGCTGCCGCGCTGCTCGCGGTCGGGTTCGCCAAGCCCGAGGCGACCGTCGCCGTGCCGATCGAGCGCGCGTCGGTCGTCCTCGTCACCGACGAGTCCGGCTCGATGTCGGCCCAGGACGTCGACCCGTCGCGCCTGCGCGCCGCGCAGGACGCCGCGCGGTCGTTCCTCGACCGCGTCCCGGACGAGCTGCTCGTCGGGTTCGTCGGCTACTCCGGCGCCGTGCACTCGGTCGTCGAGCCGACCACCGAGCACGCGCAGGTCGAGACCGCCGTCGACGCCCTGAACGCCGACGGCGGGACCGCGACCGGCGACGCGCTCACCAGTGCGCTCGACCGCCTGCAGAACCGCAGGGGCGATGACGGCACCGTCGCGCCGGCGGCGATCGTCCTGCTGTCCGACGGCAAGAACACCGAGGGCACCGACCCGCTCGAGGTCGCCGACCGCGCGAAGAAGCTCGGCGTGCCGGTCTACACCGTCGCGCTCGGGACGACCGGTGGCGTCGTCGAGCGGCCTGATGGCGGGCGGATGCCGGTCCCGCCCGATCCGGCGACGCTCGAGGCGATCGCCGAGCGCAGCGGCGGCGAGTCGTTCGCGGTCTCCGACGGCGACGAGCTCGACCAGGTCTACGAGCGCCTCGGCTCGCGGATCGGCACGCGTCAGGAGCAGCGCGAGGTGAGCGCCGCGTTCGTCGGCGGCGCGCTCGTCCTGCTGCTGGGCGGCGTCGGTGTCGGCCTGCGCTGGCGGTCCGGGTTCGCCTAAGGCCCGTGGACCGTCACCGGACGGTCGAGGAGGTGGTGGTTCGGGATCCGGACGGTCTCGCCGGTCGGGACCCGGACCACGACCGCGGTCTGGTCGAGCTCGACGACCTCTCCGCGAATCTCGCCCACGCTGATGGTCTGCCCGACCGTGTACGAGAGCCGCACGTAGCGCCCGGCGCTGATCGCCCGCGCGGCGTCGCGCCTGCCGAGGCCGAACGCGAGCGCCACCGTCGCGGCGGCGGCCGCCACGAGGATCGCCAGCAGCGTCGTGAGGACGCCGGTCGGCACGCCGACCTGTGCCGCCGCGGTCAGCGTGAAGACGCCGAGGATCACCAGCGCGACGAGCTGCCCGAGCGGCAGCGCGAGGTCCATCTGGCCGGAGATCCGGTCGACGCGCTCGCGCGCGAGCTCGGCCAGCACGACGCCCGCGAGCAGCAGCAGCGCGGCCGCGATGACGCGCGGAATGAAGAGGATCGCCTCGTTGAGCGTCTCGGACAGGAACTGCAGGCCGAGCAGCGACAGCGCCGCGAACACCACGACGGCGATGACCGTGATCCGCACGGTGCGGCCTGCCAGCGCGCTCGCCGGAAGCGGCAGGCCGGCGCGCCCGACCGCGCGGTGCACGCCGTGGCGCTCGGCGAGGTCGTCGGCGCCGACCGCGCGCAGCGCCTTCGCCACCCCGCGCGACAGCAGCCGCGCGAGCAGGAAGCCGACCACGAGCAGCACGAGCGCGCCGCCCAGCCGCGGCAGGAACCCGCCGAGCGCTTCGCCGGCCGAGTCGAGGATCGTCACTTGCGCCTCCCGATCAACATCGATAGTCCGTCACCCATCGCGCCGAGCACGCCTGTCGCCGCCTGCACCGCGCCGCGGACCACCCGCTGCCACCGCGCCGCCCGCACGACCCGCGGCACGAGCGCCGTCCCCGGCTCCGGAGGCGATCCTGCCATGCCCTGCAGCAGCTCGCGCGCGCGGAGCTCCGCCGGCGACAGCCCCTCGTCGCTCATCGCGGCAGCTCCCAGTCGTACGTGTTGGCCCGCAGCAGGTCCACGAGCTCGAGGCGGGCGCGGTGCAGCCGCCCCTTGACGCTGCCGAGCGGCATCTCGGTGACGTGCGCGACCTCGTCGTAGGAGAGCCCCTCGACGTCGCGCAGCACGAGCACCGACCGGTGCTCGGGGCGCAGCATCGCCAGCTTGAGCTCGAGCCGCTCGATCCGCTCGCGCTCCTCGAGTCGCTCGGCCGGCAGACGGTCGCCGCTCGGCCGCTCCCCGAGCCCGGCCTCCTCCGGCGAGACCGCGTCGGGCCGGCGCCGCAGCGCCGTCAGCGCGGTGTTGTGCGTGATCTGCAGCAGCCAGGCGCGGAAGGCGCCGTCGCCGCGGTAGCGGTCGAGGCGGTGAAACGCGCGCAGGAGCGCGTCCTGGGTCACGTCGTCCGCGTCCGTGGGGCCGACGATTCGCGCGGCGACGCGATGGACCACCGCGGCATGGCGGTCGACGAGGGCCTCGAAGGCTCCGAGGTCGCCGTCGAGGGTCCTGCGGACCAGCTGGTCGTCGCTCTCCACGGCGCGCGCACGCTACTAGGACCGGCGACCTGCGCCGCCGGTTACACGGAGGCGTAACTTTCGGACGCGACCGTGAGTCATGGTTGGAGATGGGCATGCGACCGACCACCAACGAACGCCGTGAGGACCTGCTCCGCGAGGCGCTCGAGATCATGCACGCCGAGCACGGCACGCCACTCGAGCTCGACGACATCGCGCGCCGGATCGCCACCTCCCGTCGCCACCTGCAGCGCGTCTTCCGCGAGCTGCACGGTGAGCCGTTCCGCACCGCGCTGACCCACATCCGCCTCGATCGCGCCGCCGAGCTCCTGGCGGAGCCGTCGCCGGTGAAGATCCGCGAGGTCGCCCGCCGCGTCGGCTACCAGGAGCCCGCCCAGTTCGCCAAGGCGTTCCGCCGCCGTCACGGCCTGGTGCCCTCGGAGTACCGCGAGCGGGCCACCGCCAGCGTCAGCGCGTAGCGGCGCCCTCGTGCGCCAGCAGCCGGCGCTTGACCTCGAGGCCGCCGGCGTAGCCAGTCAGCACCCCGCCGGAGCCGACGACGCGGTGGCACGGCACGACGATCGACAACGGATTGCGGCCGTTGGCCAGGCCGACCGCGCGGGCCGCGCTCGGACGCCCGATGTGCGCGGCGAGCTCGCCGTAGGTCATCACCGTGCCGTAGGGGATCTCGCGCAGCGCGTCCCACACGCGGTGCTGAAACGGCGTGCCGACGGCGGCGGCGCTGACGTCGAACGACCGTCGCTCGCCGGCGAAGTACTGGGCGAGCTGCTCGCGCACGTCGGCGAACGCCTCGTCGTCGCGCTCCCATCCGGTGCTCGGCCGCGGGGCGCGCTGGTGCTCGGGCCAGTACACGCCGGTCAGGCGCTGTGAGCCGTCGGCCGTGAGCAGGACGTCGCCGACCGGCGTCGGCGCGAGGGTGTAGCGGCGCACGTCGAGAAAGGTACGGCTTCCGCGCCTCACGGACGAGCGACGAACTCCGCTACGCAGTTTCACTCTGAGTCTCGGGGGGTCGTGAGGGGGCGGAGCCCCTTACATCCGTAGGGTCCCCGCCGTGACGGCGACCACCGCCCCGCTGCTCGAGCGCAGCGCGACCGAGCTCGCGCAGGCGATCCGCTCCGGCGAGCTGTCCGCGCGCGACGTGGTGGGCGAGCACGCGTGGCGCCTGCACCGCTGCCAGCCGCGGACGAACGCGGTGGCCCGCGACCGCTTCGACGCGGCGCTCGAGGACGCCGACGCCGCCGACGCGCGCGTCGCCGCTGCCCGCGCCGACGGGACGCTCGACGCCCTCCCGCCGTACCTCGGCGTGCCGTGCACGATCAAGGAGTCGATCGGCGTGCGCGGCATGCCGAACTCCGCCGGGCTCGTCGCCCGGCGCGACACCCTGGCCGAGAGCACCGCGACCGCGGCCCAACGCATGCTCGACGCTGGCTTCATCGCGCTGGGCGTGACGAACACGTCGGAGCTGACGATGTGGATCGAGTCCGAGAACCGCGTCTACGGCCGCACGAACAACGCGTACGACCCGCGCCGTACGGCCGGCGGCTCGTCGGGCGGCGAGGGCGCCGCGGTCGGCAGCGGCGGGAGCCCCGTCGGCCTCGGCTCGGACATCGGCGGCTCGATCCGCCTGCCGGCGTTCTTCAACGGCGCCTTCGGGCACAAGCCGTCGCCGGACATCGTGCCCGACACCGGCCAGTTCCCGAGCACCGAGGGCGAGGCCGCGTTCATGCTCACGATGGGGCCCATCGCCCGTCGCGCCGAGGACCTCATGCCGGTCACCCGGATCATCGCCGGGCCCGACGGCGAGGACCTGCGGACGGTCGAGCACGACCTGCGCGACCCCGCCGGCGTCGACCTCGCGTCGCTGCGCGTGCTCGTCGCCGACGACACGTCGCTCGTCCCGAGTCGCGGCGAGCTGCGCAACGCGCGCGACCGTGCGGCACGGGCGCTGGAGGAGGCCGGAGCACGGTGCGAGAAGGTCTCGCTCAAGCAGCTGCGCCGCGCGCTCGAGCTGTACCTCGCGGTGCTGAGCGACGGCGCCGGGGTCTCGCTCAACGAGATGCTCGACGAGCTCGGCGTCCGCCCGCGCGGGCCGCGTCCGTGGCTCGACGCGCTGCGCGGTCGCGGCGACCACACACCGGCGATCCTCATCACGCTCGCCGCCGAGCGCGCGAACGTCCTCATGCCGTCGTCGCGCACCCGCAAGGCAGTGGCCGCGGCGCGGTCGCTGCGCGAGGAGGTCGGCGGGATCCTCGGCGACGACGGGATCCTGCTGCACCAGCCGCACCCTCGGGTCGCGCCGCGGCACAACGGGACGGTCGGCCGGCCGTGGGTCCTCGTCCCCTGCGCCGCGTTCAACCTCCTCGGCACGCCGGTCACGCAGGTGCCGCTCGGCCTCAACGGCGACGGCCTGCCGCTCGGGGTCCAGGTGGCCGCCGCCGACGGCAACGACCACCTGACGATCGCCGCGGCGCTCGAGCTCGAGCGCCGCTTCGGCGGCTGGGTCAGACCACCGGTTTGAGGCCGCTGTCGATGCGCTCGAGACGGCGCTCGATCTCGTCGCGCGACGCGCTCGGCAGGTAGAAGCAGATCCGCTCGACGCCGGCCTCGGCGTACCGCGCGATCCGCTCCGGCCGCGTCGACATCGCGTTGACGGTCACGGTGACCGGGCGCCCGGCGTCGGCGGCGCGCCGGCGCAGCGCGTCGATGCGGCCGAGCAGCGCGTCGTCGTCGCGTCCGACGAGGTTCGGCATCCACGCGTCGCCGAACGCGAGCACGCGGTCCTCGACCGTCGGCCCGTTGCCGCCGACGAGGACGGGCGGGTGCGGCTGCTGCACCGGCTTCGGCCAGCTCCACGCGCGCTCGAAGGACACGAAGCGCCCGGAGTACGTCGCCTCGTCCTCGGTCCACAGCAGGCGCATCGCCTCGACGCGCTCTTCCAACAGCGCCATGCGCGTGCGAGGGTCGGTCCCGTGGTCGCGCATCTCCTCCCGGTTCCAGCCCGCCCCGACGCCGAACAGGACGCGGCCGCCGCTGACCTGGTCGAGGCTCGCGACCGCCTTCGCGGTGACGATCGGGTCGCGCTGGATGACGAGGCAGATCCCGAAGCCCAGACGGATGCGCGTCGTCGCTGCCGCGGCGGCCGTGAGCGCGACGAACGGGTCGAGCGTCCGGCTGTACTCGGGCGGAAGCTCGCCGCCGGCGGGGTACGGGGTCTCGCGCGACGCGGGGATGTGCGTGTGCTCGGGGAACCAGATCGACTCGAAGCCGCGCTCCTCGACGAGACGGGCGAGGTCGCCCGGCGGCGGCGTGTCGGCGGTGGGGAAGATCGCGAGCCCGATGTCCATCGCGTCGATCATGCCCGTAACCACCAAAGCGGTTTCGTTGGTAGGCTCGCCGGATGAACCTCCGACCCGGGATCCGCGCGGGGCTGCCGCTCTCGCCGGCCGTCTTCCTCGTCGCGATGACGTTCGGCGTGCTGGCCGAGCCGGTGATGGGCTAGATCGCCCCGATCGTCATGTCGATCGTCGTCTACGCGGGCTCGTCGCAGTTCGCAGCGCTGGCCGCGCTCGCGGCGGGAGCGGCGGCGCCCACCGCGATCCTGGGCGGCCTGCTGATGAACCTGCGCTTCCTCGCGATGGGCTTCGCCGTCGGCCCGTCGCTGACCGGCCGGCCGCTCGTCCGCGCACTCAAGGGCCAGACGGTCGTCGACGCGTCGTTCGCGATCGGCAACGAGGGCGCCGGCCGCTTCGACGAGCCGCGCTTGCTCGGCTCGACGATCCCGCAGTTCGTCCCGTGGGTCGGCGGCACGATCGCCGGCGTGTTCGCCGGGTCGCTGCTCGGGGACATCGAGAAGCTCGGGCTCGACGCGATGTTCCCCGCGTTCTTCCTCGCGCTCATGGCGCACGAGGTGCGCAACGGGCGGGCGATCGTCGTCGCGTTGCTCGCCGCCGCGGTGACGCTGGCGCTGATCCCGGTCGTGCCCGCCGGCGTGCCGGTCGTCGCCGCGTCGGCCGCGGCGCTGCTCGGCCTGACGCCGGGGGCCGCCGAGGAGATCGAGGACGCGCGCGCGGAGGCGGCGGCATGACCGACGTGTGGATCACCATCGGCGTTCTCGCGGTCGGCACCGCGATCATCAAGGCGATCGGCCCGGTGAGCGTCGGCGGGCGCGAGATGCCGGCTCGCGCGGCGGCGGTGATCGCGCTCTTCGCGCCCGCACTGCTCGCGGCGCTCGTGGTGCAGGAGACGTTCTCGCACGACGGCGAGCTCGTCATCGACGCCCGCGCGGCGGGCATGGCCGGCGCTGCGCTCGCGCTGCTCGCGAAGCTCCCCATGCTCGCCGTGGTGACGATCGCCGCGGCTGTCACGGCGGGCGTGCGGGCGCTCACCTAGGGTTCGGGCCATGGAGGAGATGTGGCTGGCCGGCAACCGGATCGAGGTCCACCTGACCGGCCAGGACACCGGCGGGAGCCTCGCGGTCTTCGTCGACCATCCGCCACAGGAGTTCCGGCTCGTCCCGCACCGCCACCGCGACGAGGACGAGACCATCCACGTCGTGGACGGGACGTACGAGTTCGTCCTCGAAGGGCAGACGCGCCAGCTCGGTCCCGGTGACACCGTTCACGTCCCGCGCGGCAGCCTCCACGCGATCCGCAACACCGGCGAGACGACGGGCGAGCGGGTGCTCGTCTTCCACCCGGCCGGCATCGAGCGCTTCTTCCGTGCGGCGGGCACGGCGGATCCGGCGCAGCCGCGGCCGACGGCCGAGCTCCTCGCGCTGTGCGAGCAGCACGGATGGCAGTTCTCCTGAGTGGAACAAAGAAGTTCGACACCCTGTCAACGCGCCACGACCACAGTCCGGAAACCGGGACCGTGAAGGCGCCAATTAGGTTGCCCTAACGGTTCGGTATGACCATCCTGCCAAACCTCCGATGCCGGCCGTTCGCCAAGCAACCATCTCCCAGCGCACCGCGCTGTACGAAGACGCCACCGAAGTCGTGGCCCGTGAGTACGCGTCCGACCTGTCCCTCGACGAGGTCGCGCGCAAGATCGCGACGTCGCGGCGGCAGCTGCAGCGCATCTACGCCGAGATCGGCAACACGACCTTCCGCGACCAGCTGACGCAGGTGCGCATGGAGCGCGCCGCGGAGCTGCTCAACCAGAACGGGGTGACCGTCCGCGAGGTCGCCAACCGCGTCGGCTACCGGCAGGCCGCCCAGTTCGCCAAGGCGTTCCGCGTGCATCACGGCATGTCGCCGTCCGAGTTCCGCCGGCGCTAGCTCGCCACGCCCTCGACGAGCGCCGGGCCCGCCGTCAGGCGCACCTCGCCCGGTCGCAGGTCCGCCGCCCGCAGGAGCGCGTGGAGCTCGGCGACCGAGCGCTGCCGGCCTCCGTCGCACTGGGTGAGCATCTGGATGTCGGCCATCGACGCGACGGGGTGCGGCTCGTTGGGCTCCTGCAGGTTCTCGACGAGGACGACGCGCGCGCCGGGCGCCATCGCGCCGCGCAGGGTCCGCAGCACCTTCAGGCAGCGCTCGTCGTCCCAGTCGTGCAGCACGTCCTTGAGCGTGTAGACGTCGGCCTGCGCGCCGACGTGCTCGAACATGTCGCCCTCGCTCAGCTCGACGCGGTCGCGCACGCCGTGCTCGCGCAGGTAGCCGTCGGCCTCCGCGAGCACGCCCGCGGCGTCGACGAGCACGCCGCGGAGGCGCGGCTTCGCGCGGAGGATCCCCGCGAGCATCGTCCCGACGCCGCCGGCGACGTCGCACACGCGCCCCTCGTCCGGCCACGGGTAGCCGCCGGTGATCGACGGCAGGTCGAACTCGGTGACGCGGCGCATCGAGGCGGCGAAGAGCTGCTCCTCCTCGGGCGTCTCGGCGAAGTGCTGCCAGACCGACTTGCCGTGCACCGCCGGGAACGACGGAGCGCCCGTGCGGACGGTCTCGGTCAGACCCCCGTACGCGCGCTGGGTCGACTCGAGCATCTCGTAGCGCAGCCACGCGCGCACCGAGCGCGGGTGGTCGCTCGTCGCCATTCGCCCGACCCGGGTCAGCGCGAAGCGCCCGTCGCCCGAGAGCTTCAGGACGCCGCGCAGCGCGAGCAGCCGCAGCACGCGGTGCAGCGCGTCGGCGTCGAGGTCGAGCCTGGCCGCGATCTCCGCGGCCGTCTTCGGGCCACCGGCCAGCTCGTCGGCGATGCCGAGCTCGGCGAACGTCCCGAGCGCGCGGGAGTACATGAAGTCCGTCGAGACGAGGAACGCGACGAACTCCGGTGGAAGGAGACGATCGCCGGCGCGGTGCAGCGCGTTGCGGACGCCGAGCACGGCCTGGACTGCCGCGCGTGGGGGTGCGAAGTCGGGCATCTGGCCGCGCATTTCAGCGGACGCGCGGCCGCGATGCGGCGCTACGCGACGGCAGCGAGCGTGTCGGTCCCGAGCGTGAGCCGCCGGCCCGCGAGGCGAAGCGCATCGACCGCCGCGTCGGCGCCCATGTTGTCGTCCTTGCGGCGCACCGCGGCGAGGATCCGCCGCGTCGGGACGTCGCCGGCCACCGGCCGCAGCACGATGTCCGAGCGCAGGCTCATCGTCGCGAGGCTCGGGATGAGCGCGACGCCCATGCCCGACGCGGTGAGGCCCTGAAGCGCCTGGTAGTCCTCGGACTGGAAGTGGATGTTCGGCTCGAAGCCGGCCTTGTCGCACGCGCGCAGGATCACGCTCGAGTCCGGGCAGGTGCCGCCGTCCATCGGCAGCAGCCACTCCTCCTCGCGCAGCTGCGCGAGGTCGATCTCGGGCTGACGCGCGAGCGGGTGCCCGGCCGGCAGCGCCACCAGCATCGGGTCCTCGTGGACGGGGATCAGCTCGACCGCGTCCGGGGTCGGCACCGGGTCGAGGTCGGTGTCGATCACGAGGCCGACGTCGATGCGCCGCGCGCAGAGCTCGTCGATCGCCGGCGACGGCTCCAGGATGCGCAGCTTGAGCCGCAGCGACGGGTGGGCGGCGCGAAGCTCGCGGAAGGCCATCGGCACGAGGCCGGCGGCCGCCGAGGGGAACGCCGCGAGGCGGACCGACGGGATGTGCACACCGCCGTGCTCGCGCTCGTCGTCCTCGGCGCGGCGCGCGGCGTCGAGCAGCGACTCCGCGTGGTGGAGCATCGCGGTGCCCGCCTCGGTGAGCGACAGACCGCGCGGCTCGCGCACGACCAGCTTCGTCCCGAGCTGCTTCTCCAGGCGCGCGATGTGCTGCGACACGGCCGGCTGCGTGAAGCTGAGGGCGTCGGCGGCGGCGGAGAACGAGCCCCGGCTCGCGACCTCCCGGAACGTCTCCAGCAGCTTCAGATCGAGCATAAGCGGACGTTATCAGAACCAGACCGCAACGTTGTTGGACATTATGAGGCCAGGAGCAGAGACTTGCTCCATGACCTCCACCGCCTTCTCCATCCGTCAGGCCACCACGGCCGACCACCGCCAGCTCGAGCGCCTCGCGGCCCTCGACAGCCAGCGCCTCCCCGGCACCGACAACATGGCCGTCGCCGAGATCGACGGCACGATCGTCGCCGCCGTCTCGACCACGAACGGCACCGTCATCGCCGACCCGTTCCGCCGCACGTCCGACCTCGTCGGGCTGCTCCGCGCGCACGTCGGCACCGCGGTCGTCCGCCAGAGCCGTCGCCACCTGTCGGTGCGCCGCCCGGCGATGGCGTGAGCGGGGGCTTCCGTCTGGGAAGCTCCCGGCGTGCTCGTCACCGATCTCGACCTCCCGCAGTTCGGCTACTTCGACCCCGACATGCGGGGCGCCCGCTACCACGACGAGGTCCGGGCGCTGCGGGAGACGTCGTGGGTGGCGAAGGCCGAGCTCGCGCACGTGATCCTCGAGCGCGAGGCGGCGTCGTTCTTCTTGCGCACGAAGAAGGCGGCCTTCCCCGGCAAGCAGATCGCCGAGATGTTCTCGGTCGGCGACGGCACGCTGAAAGAGCAGATCGACCGGAACATCCTCCACCTCGGCGGCGACGACCACCGGCGGCTGCGCAACCTCGTCAACCCCGCGTTCACGCCGCGCGCGGCCGACCGCTGGCGGCCGATGATGCGCGAGCTCATCGCGGGGTTGGCCGAGCCGGGGCCGCAGGACTTCGTCGAGTCGGTGTGCAAGCCGTACCCGGCGCTCACGATCGCGACGGTGATGGGCGCGCCGCGCGAGGACGCGCCGCGCCTGGCCGAGTGGAGCAACTGGATCCAGCGCCAGTTCGACGGGCCGACGCTCATGACCGAGCGCGAGCGGGTCGAGCGGGCGTGCGCGGAGCTCTACGACTACCTGCACGAGCTGCTCGCGGCCAAGCGGGCCGACCCCGCCGACGACCTCATCAGCCAGCTCATCGCCGAGGAGCAGGACGGCGACCGGCTGTCCGACGTCGAGCTCGTGAACCTCGTCCTCAACGTGCTCGTCGGCGGCGTCGACACGACGCAGTCGCAGCTCGCGCACATCGTCCGGCTGCTGGCCGAGCACCCCGACCAGTGGGCGCTCGTGCGCGACGACCCCGCGGTGTACGCGCCGCGCGCGGTCGAGGAGGCGCTGCGCTACGAGCCGATCACGCCGTTCACGGCCCGGATCATGGTCGAGGACGTCGAGTACCGCGACGTCGTGTTCCCGGAGGGGACGATCGTGCTCGTCGCCGCCGTGACCGCGAACCGCGAGGGCGTCGAGGACGGCGAGCGCTTCCGCCTCGACGTCGAGCGCGACAGCACGAAGCCGCTGACGTTCGGCGCGGGCATCCACTACTGCCTCGGCGCGAACCTCGCGCGCGCCGAGCTGCAGGAGGCGGTGCTGCACCTCGCCGCGACGTTCAGGACGATCGAGCTCGACGGCGAGCCCGGGTTCGACACCATCCCGGGGATCTACGGCCTCACGACCCTCCCGGTGACCCTCCGATGACCCATCAGATCCTGTTCTACGACTACGTCGAGGACGTGCTCGAGAAGCGCGGCCCGTACCGCGAGGAGCACCTCGCGCTGGCCGGTCGCTGGCGCGACGAGGGCAAGCTCACGCACGGCGGCGCCGTCGGCGACCCGCCACACGGCGGCGTGCTCGTGTTCACCGCCGACGCCGACGTGCAGGAGTTCGTCGACGCCGACCCGTACGTCAGCGGCGGCATCGTGACCGGCTTCCGGGTAGAGCCCTGGAACGTCGTCGTCAGCTAGCGCAGGAGCTCGGCCACGCGCTCCACGTCGTCGGGCGTGTTGTGCAGGTGGAACGAGAGCCGCAGCCGTCCGGCGCGAACCGAGGCGACGACGCCGGCGTCGCGGACCCGCTGGGCGACGGCGTCGTCGACCGGCAGCGACACGATCGCGCTGGCCGTCGGCTCGACCCCGAGGCGCTCGCGCAGCGCGCTGGCCAGGCCGATGTCGTGCGCGTTGACCGCCGCGACCGTCCGCTCCTCGATGATCTCGAGCGACGCGGCGGTGCCGACCCACGCCGACCACGCGGGGGAGACGTCGAGCCGGCGCGCGGTGTCGGCGAGGCGCAGCGGCGGGCCGTACAGGTCGTTCCACCGGTCCGCGCCGGCGTACCAGCCGGCGGCGTGCGGCGGGACGCGCTCGAGCAGGCGGTCGGAGATCGTCATCAACGCGGCGCCGCGCGGCGAGGTGAGCCACTTGTACGTCCCGGTCGCGACGGCGTCGAAACGCGTCGCGTCGATCGGCAGCCAGCCCGTCGCCTGCGTCGCGTCGACGAACGTCATCGCGTCGTGGTGCGCCGCCGCCGCGGCGATCGCGTCGAGGTCGGCCACGCGGCCGTCGGCCGACTGCACCGCGCTGACCGCGACGAGGTCGGTCGTCCTGTCCACCGCGTCGGCGACCCGGTCGAGCGGGACGGCGACCACGTCGAGGTCGCGCGCCAGGAACGGGAACAGCAGGCTCGTGAAGTCCTCCTCGGCGCACACCACTCGCGCCCCGGGCTCGAGGCCCGACGCCACGAGCGACCCGAACACCGACACCTGGCTGCCGATGGCGACGGCCTCGACGGGAGCGTTCATCAGCCGCGCGTAGGAGGCGCGCGCGGCGTCGATCGGCGCGTCGTAGGACGGCGCGCGCGCACCGCCGGACGCCCATCGCTCGAGGTCGGCGCGGACCGCTTCGACCACGCGCGCGGGAGGGAGGCCGACGGAGGCGGTGTCGAGGTAGATCACGCCCGGATCCTCCTGTACCTTGCGCTTCGTTGCATCCACCGGTGTGGCAGCTTCCGAGGGACGTCGTCCTGTTCATCCTGCTCGTCGAGCTTCTCGTCTCGGCGGAGGGACGTGGGCGCCCGGAGCGTTCCGTCGGCCGTCCCCGGGACGTTGCCGCCCCGCGGCCGACGCACCGCCCCGCACGCGGCTCGCTCGCCGGCCGGCGCCCGCGCGGATGAGCACCAAGCCGAAGCCCGAGCAGCCGACGATCTTCTTCGCCTCCGACGCGGAGTTCGCGTCGTGGCTCGAGGAGCACCACGCGACGTCCGACGGCATCTGGGTCAAGTTCGCCAAGAAGGGCAGCGGCATCGACACGCTGCTGTACGCCGAGGCGGTCGAGCTGTCGCTGTGCTGGGGCTGGATCGACGGCCAGGTCAAGGGCCTCGACGAGACGTACTACCTCCAGCGGTTCACGCCGCGGCGCGCGCGCTCGAAGTGGTCGAAGATCAACGTCGGCAAGGTCGCCGAGCTGATCGAGCGCGGAGCGATGCAGCCGCCCGGCCTCGCCGAGGTCGAGCGCGCGAAGGCCGACGGCCGCTGGGACGCGGCGTACGACTCGCCCAGGACGATGAAGGTGCCGTCCGACCTCCAGGCCGAGCTCGACCGGGACGCGGCGATGAAGGCGTTCTTCGAGTCGCTCTCGAGCTCGACCCGCTACGGCGTCCTCTACCAGCTCGACGACGCGAAGAAGCCCGAGACGCGCGAGCGCCGGCTCGCGAAGTTCGTCGGGAAGATGAAGCGCGGCGAGAAGCCCGTCGGCTAGCGCTCGGCGTCGGCGAACACCGCGCGCATGTCGCGGACCGCGCGGGCGGTCCCCTTCACCGTGCCGGTGATCTTCGACTTGCCGTCGCGGGCGCGGTAGGGGACCGGCGTCTCCTCGATCCGCCAGCCGGCCGCCGCGGCGCGCAGCACCATCTCGAGCGGCCAGCCGAAGCGGCGGTCGGCGATGCCGAGGTCGAGCAGCGCCTGCCGGCGCGCCGCGCGCATCGGGCCGAGGTCGGTCAGCGGCCGGCCGGTCCGGCGCCGCAGCTCGAACGCCAGCACGCGGTTGGCGAGCTGCGCGTGCGGGGGCATCGCGCCGCGCTCGAGCACGCGCGCCCCCATGACGAGGTCGGCGGTGCCGTTCGTCACCGGGTCGGCGACCTTCGGTAGGTCGCCCGGGTCGAGCGAGCCGTCGCAGTCCATGAAGCAGACGACGTCGGCGGTCGCAGCGACGAGCCCGGCGAAGCAGGCGGCGCCGAAGCCGCGCTGCTCCTCGCGGACGACAGTGGCGCCGAGCTCGGCGGCCAGCTCGCCGGAGCCGTCGTCGGACCCGTTGTCGGCCACGATCGCTCGGTAGCCGGCGGGCATGGCGCCGAGGACGCCGGGGAGCGCCTCGCGCTCGTTGAGCACGGGAAGGACGACATCGATCACACGCGGCATCATGCCCGCCTGATGCGGATCCTCGTCACCGGCGGCGCCGGCTTCATCGGGTCGCACGTCGTCGACGAGCTGCTGGGGCTCGGCCACGAGGTGCGCGTGCTCGAGCTCTACCACCCGCTGGCGTGGCGCGACGGCGCGCGCGGGGAGCTCGATCCTCGCGCCGATCTCGTCGAGGGCGACGTGCGCGACGCCGCCGCGGTGGAGCGCGTGCTCGACGGCGTCGACGGCGTCTGCCACCAGGCAGCGATGGTCGGCCTCGGCGTCGACCTCGGCGACATCGCCGACTACGTCTCGCACAACGACGTCGGGACCGCGGTGCTGCTGCGGGCGCTGGCCGCGCGCTCGTTCGCCGGGCGGCTCGTGCTGGCAAGCTCGATGGTCGTCTACGGAGAGGGCCGCTACGCGTGCCCCGAGCACGGCGTGGTGCAGCCCGGCCCGCGGGCGGTGCCAGAGCTCGAGGCCGGTCGCTTCGAGCCGCCGTGCCCGCGCTGCGGCCGCGACCTCGAGCCGCGCTCGGTCCCCGAGGACGCGCCGCTCGACCCGCGCAACGTCTACGCCGCGACCAAGCTCCAGCAGGAGCATCTGTGTGCAGCGTTCTCGCGCGAGACGGGGGTGCCGGTCACGGCGCTGCGCTACCACAACGTCTACGGCCCGCGGATGCCGCGCGACACGCCCTACGCGGGCGTCGCGTCGATCTTCCGCAGCGCGCTCGAGGCCGGGCGCGCGCCGAAGGTGTTCGAGGACGGCGGGCAGCGCCGCGACTTCGTGCACGTCCGCGACGTCGCGCACGCGAACGTCCTCGCGCTGACCGCCGACGAGCCGGTCCCCGGTCCGTTCAACGTGTGCAGCGGCACGCCGCGCACCGTCGGCGACCTCGCAGGCGCGCTGGCCGACGCGGCCGGCCCCGACGCGCCGCGGCCGGTCGTCACCGGCGACTTCCGCCTCGGCGACGTGCGGCACGTGTTCGCCGACGCCTCGCGCGCGTGTGACGTGCTCGGCTTCGAGGCCGCGGTGCCGTTCGCCGAGGGCGTCGCGGACTTCGCACGCGCGGACCTGCGCTAGTCGCGCGGGCGATCCGGGCGGGACGAGGAGTCCTTCCCGTCGTCGGAGCCTCGGGCGTCCCCGCGTCCGGCGGCATCGCCGGTCGACGCCAGCCACTGCAGGCCGTCGAGCATCTCCTTGGCCCGCCTGACCGTGGGGTGCTCGCGCGCGCCGTCGAGGCGGTCGCCCAGCTCGGCGGCGGCGTCGGCGAGCAGCTTGGAGAAGCTGTCCTCGTCGTCGGCGGGCAGGTGGATCTCCTCCTCGCCCTGCACCTCACGCAGGGCGTCGCGGGCGGCCTGCGCCGCGCGGTCGCGGGCGACACGCGCCTCGCGGACCTGGCGTTCGAGGTCGGCAAGGCGTGACTCGACGGCGGGATCGGCTGCCTGCGGCCGCGGTGCGGAGGTCTGACGTGGCCGCCTGCGCTCGGCGGTGACCTGCTCGTAGGCGGATTGGATCCGCAGGAAGCGCTGCGTCGCCTCGGCCGTGCCGCCGTTGCGGTCGGGGTGCGCGGCCTTGACGAGTCGCCGGTACGCGTCGTGCAGTGCGTCGTCGGACGCGGATGGATCGACCCCGAGGACCCGGTAGGCCTGGGCAACAGGCGGCATGGTGCGCATCCTAGGCGCCGGCGTTGCGGGAGTTCACACGCGCCGCCCTGCGTTGACACCGCGTCAAAGCACCGTTGAGTCGAGCTACGCTCGTGACATGGGTCGCTATCTCGCGCCGGTGCTCGCCGGCCTTCTCCTCCTCGTTCTGCCGGGCGCCGCTCCGGCTGCCGAGTTCTCGAAGAAGTCGCTCGCCTTCGAGGTGAAGGTGGGACCGAACGGCGATCAGGACTGTCGCATCGTCGCTGACCTCTACACGCCCACCGGAGCGACGAAGCAGGACCCCGTGCCCGCGATCATGGGGACGAACGGGTTCGGCGGGAGCAAGGACGAGTTCTCCAAGCTCGGCCCGTCGTTCGCGCAGCGCGGCTACGTGTTCTTCGCCTACAGCGGCCTCGGCTTCGGCAACAGCGGGTGCAAGATCACCCTCGACGACCCGGACTTCGACGGCAAGGCGGGCAGCCAGCTCGTGTCGTTCCTCGGCGGGACGAAGGCGGCCGAGGACGGGACGAAGATCGACTACGTCGAGACCGACCGGCCCGGCGATCCGCGCGTGGGGATGATCGGCGGTTCCTACGGTGGCCAGATCCAGTTCTCCATCGCGGGTCAGGACCCGCGTATGGACGCGCTCGTCCCGCAGATCACCTGGAACGACCTCGCGTACTCGCTGACGCCGAACAACACCGACCTCGTCAAGGGCGTCACCTACACGACGCCGGGCGTGTCGAAGCTCGACTGGCCGACCCTCTTCACGGCCGTCGGCGTCCAGCAGGGCTTCCAGCAGGCGATCCAGAACCAGGACCCGTCGCACCTCGGCGCCTGCCCGAACTTCACCGACCAGGTGTGCCAGTCGCTCGTGACGTCGGCGCTACTCGGCTACCCGCGGGAGGACACGCTCGCGCTGCTGCGCCACGCGTCGGTCGCCTCGTACATCGCGAAGATCAAGATCCCGACGTTCCTCATCCAGGGGCAGAGCGACACGCTGTTCAACCTCAACGAGGCCGTCGCGACGTACAAGGACCTCTTCGCGCAGGGCACGCCCGTGAAGATGCTCTGGCGCTCGGCCGGGCACTCCGGCGGCAGCCTCGGGACGCGGGAGAACGACTCGACGAACCTCGAGAAGGCGTACGAGACCCGCCTGGCGCTCGAGTGGTTCGACTTCTACCTGCGCCGCGAGGGCGACGCGCCGGCACTGAACTTCTCCTTCCTCCGCGACTGGGCGCTCCCCGAGAGCGGCGACGCGGCTCCGTCGGTTGGCGCCACGCCGACGTACCCGGCCGGCACCGACCAGCAGATGTTCCTGTCGGGCACGAACGAGCTCGTCGGCGCGCGTGACGCGGTCAAGCCGGGAACGGCCCAGTTCGCCGCGGTGACCGGAGCGCCGACCGGCCGGGGCAACGGGTTCACGAGCGCCCCCGGCACCGCCGACGCGCCCGGCACGTTCGCGACGTTCACCGGCGCGCCGCTCGGCGAGAACCTCGACGTGGTCGGGATCCCGCGCCTGACGGTCAAGCTGTCGGCGCCGGTGCACGCCGCGACGCAGGGCGGCGACCCTGGCACGAAGCTCGTGCTCTTCGCCAAGCTGCAGGACGTCGGTCCCGGCGGCGCGACGCCGGTACTGCCGCGCGACCAGCTCTCCCCGGTGCGCGTGGGCGACGTGACCAAGCCGGTGACGATCGACCTGCCCGGCATCTCGTACCGCTTCAAGAAGGGGCACCAGCTGCGGCTCGTGCTCACGACGAGCAACGCGGTCAACCGCACGAACAACGTCGCCGGCCCGGTGACCATCACGGCCGACCCCGCGTCGCCGAACGTCCTGACCGTGCCGAAGCTCGGCGCCCAGACCGGTGCGGACGGCTCCGGGCCGTCGGGCACCACGCCGTTCAGCGCGGCCACCGGCGCACCAGCGCCGCAGCCCGCCGGCAGCGGCGCTCCCCGCGGCACGTCGCGGTCGTCGCTGCCCTCGTCGCGGCGCTGCGTCTCGCGCCGGCGCTTCACGATCCGCCTGCGCAAGGCGCCGAAGGGCGACCGTCACCGCTCGGCCGTCGTGACCGTCAACGGCAAGCGTGCGCGGGTCCTCCGCCGCTCGAAGAAGACGGGGCGCCTGCGCGCGTCCGTCGTCCTCACCGGCCTGCCGAAGGGGACCTTCCGCGTGCGTGTGACGATCAAGACCGCGAAGGGCCGGACGCTCCGCGCGGCACGCACGTACCGGACCTGCGTGCCGAAGAAGCGCCGCTAGCGGGGACGCTTCAGCCGGGACGTGTCGACGACCTCGAAGTCGCTGCCGCGAAGGCGCTTCAGGGCGCGGAGGTCGTCGTTGTCCCAGCGCGGGTGCGGGGCTCCGCTGAGGTACCAGTCCGAGCCGTTGTCGGCGAGCAGCATCCCGTAGCGCTGCAGCGCCCTCGCGACGACGCGCGACTGCCGGGGGAGAGTGCTGATGCGGACGCTGCGCTTGAGCCGAAGTCGCTGGCCCATCGCCGGCAGGGACGGGTCGGTGAGCGACGACGCGAAGTGCCTCGCCGGGT
This sequence comes from uncultured Solirubrobacteraceae bacterium, assembly GCA_902806215.1. Classification (GTDB taxonomy): domain Bacteria; phylum Actinomycetota; class Thermoleophilia; order Solirubrobacterales; family Solirubrobacteraceae; genus CADCVT01. The sequence goes on from CADCVT010000181.1 coordinate 18,403, forward strand.
AGATGAACGCGCGCCGGCTGCGTTGCACGGTGAACCGCAGGGCGTGCGGAATCGTTCCGCGCCGAACCTCGTCGTAACGGGCGAGGCCCGGGAGGATCGGGAGGCCGGCTGCGTCGGCGCTCGTCCAGCCGCGGGGGCGCATCCGGTTCGAGCGCAGGTTGAAGATCGCCCCGCTGCCGGCGGACCATGCCCCGTCCCGGCGCTCGGCCGCAAAGAGCTCGTACAGCCGGCAGGTGCCGCGCTCGACCATGAGGATGTGGCGGTCCGAGCCGCCCTCGACCGGCGGGTTCGCGGGGATCGGGTACGGGCCGCGATCGGACTCGTCGGCGTACTCGAAGCGCACGTTCGAGCGCGCCTGCGTGCGCGGCACGACGACGTAGGGGATGCCGATCGGGCGCCCCTCGTAGAGGCCCGAGCCGAAGTCCGGGTGCATGGTGTCGCCGGCGCCGATGCTGCTGACGATCGCCGCCGACTGCGGGTGGACGGGCAGGCGGTCGACCCGCTGGTTCCAGTGGCTCGTCGCCGGGAACATCGGGCACCCGGCGATGGCGACGACGGCGAGGTGGTTGCGCGCACGGAGCATGGGGGTCACCACACCGTGCCGAAGACGAGCTCGGTCAGCAAGGCCTGCACGGACAACAGGGCCAGCACCCACAGAAGCTTCTTCGGTGGAACGACCGCGGCCGCGGCGACGCACGCCAGCGGTACGTACATCAGCCAGATGCGCTCGGTCTCGGCCTTCGTGAACCCGCCGACGGCGCTGATGACGATGACGATCGCGAGCGCCACGGCCGCGCGGTCGCCCTCGCCGAGGGCCCGCGCCGCGTACCACGTGATCGGCAGGCCGAGGAACGCGAGGAACGCCGCGGGGGAGCCGAACAGCCAGAACGCGTACGGCCGCACGCGCGCCACCGACTCGCGGTAGACCTCCTCGACCGCGGGCACGACCTCCCACAGCTCGAAGCCGGCCACGGCGTAGAGCAGCGCGTAGAAGAGGACGAGCCCCGAGCCGGTGATGAGCGCGATGCGGACCGTGAACCGGGGCGGGCCGAGGAACGCGACCCACGCGCCTGCGGCGACGACCGCGTAGGAGAAGAAGCTCGCGAACGCGAGGACCGCCGCTCCCGCCGCCGGCCGGCGCAGCAGCAGCGCGGCGGCGCCGGCGCCGAGCGCGGCGAAGAGGACGTCGGCACTCGTGACCCCGTAGAGCGTCGTGCCGCACGCGAACGCGCTCAGCACGCCCGCGATGCGGGCGCGCTCCTCGTCGAGCAGCTCGCGCGCGATCAGATAGGTCGCGGGAACGGCGAGCGCGCCGATCGCGACGACGAGCGCGGTGCCCTGGGCGGGCGTGTCGAGGCCGAGCCAGTGCAGCAGCAGGAGCAGGCCGGGCGGGTGGCCAGCGGCGTGGACCGGCAGCGCGGGCAGGATCGTGTCGAAGTGATCGACGAAGTGGCCCGCGCCGACGCTGTCGAGGCCGGGCAGCGCGGGGAGGTACTCGTTCTTCGCGTTGAACGACTCGTTCCACGGGTCGTCCCAGCCCTCGGGCCCGAAGCGCGCGGCGCCGACCGCGAGTCGCACCGCGAGCGCGAGGCCGAGCGTGGAGAGCGCGAACGTCAGCGGCCGCATCGCGCCGAGCCGCGGGACGACGGCGATGGCCGCGACGAGCACCGCGACCGCGACGAGCACCCACGGCCAGCTCGCCGCGCGGTCGACGTCGAAGGCGAGCGGCGGGCGCGGCGTGCCGAGCCGCTCGCCGCGCCGGTCGAGCACGTAG
>CADCVT010000182.1 GCA_902806215.1 uncultured Solirubrobacteraceae bacterium
AAAGATGGCCCTCGCGCAGATCGTGGGCAAAATCGGGCCCGAGATCAGCCTGCCGATCATCCTCGCGATCCTGGGCGCCGGCGTGATCGCCTCGCTGGTCCGCGACCGGCGGCTGGCGGCCGCCGCGGCCTAGGCGACGTTAGGCTCGCCCTCGTGTCCGACTGGACCTTCCTGACGAACCACGCGCACGTGCTCCTGTGCCTCTCTCGGGACCCCGAGATGCGGCTGCGCGACGTCGACGCCGACGTCGAGATCACCGAGCGCGCGACGCAGCGGATCGTGGGCGACCTCGTGGAGGCCGGCTACCTCGAGCGCTCCCGCGAGGGGCGGCGCAACCGGTACGCGCTGCACCCCGAGCTGCCGATGCGGCACCCGCTCGAGGAGGAGCACGCCATCGGCGAGGTCCTCAGCGTGCTCGGCGACCGCTGACGCGGCCGCCGAGCTCGCACGGGAAGGGCTACCGCGGGCGGTGGCCCGTGAACGACACGACCTGCTGGATGCCGCTCGGCCGGTTCGTGTACCGGATCTTCGTGGGCAGCAGACCGGGGGCGAACGAGATGCGCTCGGCGTTCGCGTCGGCCTTCCACGCCTCTGGGTCGGGACCCTGGCGCTGCTCGATCGCGGCACCGGACTCCTCGATCGCACGCCAGACCGCGGCGCGGCAGGCGTTCGCGTCGCCGGCGCCGCAGAAGCGGGTCTTGAACGGCGCCCTGAACTGCGCGCCCGTGATCGTGCGCAGGTCCTTGTCGACGTGGTTGATGCCACCGCCGGTGAACCCGCTGGCCGGGCTGTTGCGCGTGCCCACGAGCGACTTGAACTCGCTGAGCTGCGGCCCGAGGACCCCGCCCATCACCGCGTCCACCAGCCGCGGGTAGAGCTCGTCCCAGATCGCCGGGGCCGCGCCCGCGTCGATCACGCCGTCCTCCTCACGGTCCAAGCGGCTCGAGCCGCCGGCGTTCCAGGCGACGAGCAGGTCGAGCATCCGCTGCGCACGCGCGCTCGGCGCGGGCGCCCCGCTCAGCAGTGCGGCGAGCGTCGGCGTCAGGCCGAAGCTGCGCAGGTCCTGCGTCGCGGCGGCGTTCATGACCGAGACGACCGACGCGGCGTCGTGCTTCTCGCGCTTGGCGATACCACTCTCGAGCAGGACGTTGCGGTGCAGCGACCCGTGCTCCCAATCGTTGTCGGCGGCGCTGAAGCCGGGCGACGGCCGGTTGTTCCAGTTGACGAGCGCGCCGCTCGGCGGGTTCTTCTGCTGCGGGTGGTTCCGGCCGGCCAGAAAGCCGCGCCACTCGTACTCGCCCGTTCCCAGCGTCGGGAAGCGGGCGTCGACGCGGCGGTCGCGGATCGGCAGCAGGCCGGCCGAGAACACGGCGATGTCCTTGTCGTCGGCGTAGGCGACGTTGAACGTGTACGGCTGGCGGTTCGCCGCGCGGTACAGGCCCTCGGCCGACTTGACGCGCCCGAGGGTGGCGTCGCGGAACGGCAGCATCCACATGGCGTCGCGGCCCGCGCTCGAGCGCTTGCGGCTGATCGCGACCGTCTTGCCGCCGACCTTCGCGTAGCCCTCGACCGGACCGTGCACCGTCGTGCGGTAGACGACGTTGGTCTTGCCGCGCAGCAGGCCGGCGTTGACGCGGCCCATCGAGCGGCACTTGCCCTTGTAGCGGTACTTCGTCTTCGACCCGCCGCACAGCACCTCGACGTACTCGTCGGCGGTGTCGTTGCCGGCCGAGGTCAGGCTGTAGGCGAAGTCCTCACCGCGCCCGATGAAGATGACGCCGGGATGCGCGGGCGAGTAGACGCCGCGCATCGCGTGGCCGGGCCACGAGATGTCGGCCTCGAGCGTCAGGCCGGGGTAGAAGTAGCCGATCTGCGGGCCCGCCACGAAGAGCGGGTTGCCGGTCGTCGACCGGCGCCCGGAGACCATGAGGAAGTTCGACGCGTGCGGCGGCAGCGCCGCGGCGGTCGCGGCCCTCGCGGCGGCGGTGGGCTCGAACGAGATCTTGTCCACGCTGCCGGCGTCGATGATCGCGTTGCCCCGGCCGACGCCCTTCGGGCGCTCGTACGGGAACGACTTCGTGAGCGTGTTCGAGCGGTCGGGATCGTCGGTCTGCGAGACGTCGTCGAAGATCTGCGTCGCGCGCTGCGCGCCGACGCGGTCGCGCAGGCCGTCGTAGAACGCCGAGCGGCGGACCTCGTCGCCGCCGCCGCGCCCGAACAGCCCGCCGCCGAGCGCGATGAAGCCGAAGATGTCGACGCGCGTGTACGGCTTGTCCTTGGCCTTGTCGGCGCGGAGCTTGGCGTTCATGCCCGCGACGAAGAGGTCGACGTCCTTCAGCACGCCGAGCCCGTCGCGGCCGGCGCGGCGCAGGTTGCGCACCTGCTCGCGCTCGATGATCGCGTCTGCCTGCTTGCTCGGGACGAACGGCTCGACCCGCGTCAGCACGTTGAACGCGCGGACGCCGGGGACGTCGAGCGCGGCCAGGCGGCCGGGTCCGCGGCCGGCAGCGAGCAGCAGCCCGCGGTCCTGCTGGAGGATCCAGCCCATCGCCCAGGTGACGTCGTCCTTCGTGCGCCCCTTGATGTGCGGGACGTTGAAGCGGTCGCGCACGACGGTGACGCCCTTGCGCGGGAGGCGCTCGTTGCGCGTCGGCGGCGGCGCGTCGCCGAGCTTGGCCGACTTGAACGTGCGCTGCAGGTCCGCGTCGGTGACGTTGTCGAAGAGCGGCGTGAGCGCGTCGTACATCTTCGCCTGCTCGTCGGCGGCGGGGTTCAGCGGCAGGCCGCCGTACTGACCCGACGGGACGATGTTGAGGGCGGTCCCCGCGTAATCGCGGGCGACGGCAGAGGTGGGTGCCGCGGCGGCGAGCGTGACCAGGCTCGCCACCGCGACGAAAAAGGCGCGGGACATGAGCCAAAGATAGTTGACATCGCGTCAAGCGTTCATGACGATCAGCCCGCGGCCGCCCCCTTGTACGTCCCGAGCGACCAGCGGTTGCCGTCGGGGTCGGTGACGGTGACGTCGCGCGAGCCGTAGTCCTGGTCGACGGGCTCGGTCACGTCGGCGCCCGCGGCCTTCGCGCGCTCGTACGCGGCGTCGGCGTCGTCGACGACGACGTAGACGACGCTCTCGCCGGCGGGCGTGGCCTTCGAGCCGGTGCGCTCGTCGCCGCACATGATCGTGCTCGAGCCGATGCGGACCTCCGCGTGGCCGACCGTGCCGTCCTCCTCGTAGACGGCGAGGCGCTCGGCGCCGAGGGCGCGCTCGAGCCAGTCGAAGGACGCCTTGGCGTCCTTGAAGGTGAGGCAGGGGAAGACGGTCTGCATGCCCGGAACGCTACGCGCGACCGGGCTCGCTCTCTTGAACGAATGGGAACGCCGTCGGCGGCGC